>JADHLH010000004.1 GCA_016780765.1 Alphaproteobacteria bacterium
CCATTCAGGCGGGCGTGCTGACCGGTGATGTGAAAGATGTGTTGCTGCTGGACGTAACGCCGCTGTCATTGGGCATCGAGACCCTTGGCGGTGTCTTCACGCGCCTGATCGACCGCAACACCACCATCCCGACAAAGAAGGGCCAGGTCTTTTCAACGGCAGATGACAACCAGTCGGCGGTGACGATTTCGGTCTATCAGGGCGAACGTGAAATGGCGTCCGACAACAAGCATCTGGGCCAGTTCAATCTCGAGGGGATTGCCCCGGCACCGCGCGGTGTCCCGCAGATCGAGGTGACTTTTGACATTGATGCCAACGGTATCGTCAAGGTCAGTGCCAAGGACAAGGCAACCGGCAAAGAGCAGGAGATTCGCATTCAGGCTTCGGGCGGTCTGGAAGACAGCGAGATTGATCGTATGGTCAATGATGCCGAAGCCAATGCCGAGGAAGACAAGAAGCGGCGTGAAGCTGCTGAAACCCGCAACCAGGGTGAGGCACTTGCACATGGTGCCGAAAAAGCCATCGCCGATCTGGGCGACAAGGCTGACCCGGATGCCAAAGCCGAGGTCGAGGCCGGTATTGCCGAGCTGAAAGAGGCGCTGGCCGGTGATGACATGGAGGCTATCTCATCAACCTCGGCGGCGTTGTCGCAGTCGATGATGAAGATGGGCGAAGCTGCCTATCAGGCCGAAGGTGATGCATCCGTGCCGACAGGTGAGGACGGGCCATCAGATGATGAAACCGTGGTCGATGCCGATTTCGAAGAGGTCGATGGCGCAGGCGACGACCAGCGGAAGTAGCCGCCAGACACCCTTTCGGGGCGGCCTTGACCGCCCCTTTTCAGATAAACAGTCACTTTTACGGCAGCAAGCATGAGCAAGCGTGATTTCTATTATGTTCTCGGCGTGTCGCGTACTGCCGATGAAAAGGAACTGAAATCGGCCTACCGCAAGCTGGCGATGAACAATCATCCGGACCGCAACCCGGATGATGAGGCTGCCGCCGAGCGGTTCCGGGAAGCTACCGAAGCCTATGATGTGCTGAAGGACCCGCAGAAGCGGGCCGCCTATGACCAGCTTGGCCATGCTGCCTTTGAAGGTGCTGCTGGCGGCGGCGGCGGTTTTGGCGGCGGGTTCAGCGGCGGCGGATTCTCCGATATTTTCGATCAGATGTTTTCCGAGTTTTCCCGCGGTGCGCGCAGCCCGCAGGCCGACCGTTCGGGAAATGACCTGCGCTACGATATGAATATCTCGCTTGAGGAAGCCTTTACTGGTGTGCAGCGCGATATCACCGTCACCGTTCCGGTCAGCTGCGAGGGATGCGGCGGGTCGGGTGCGTCTGAAGGCAGCCGACCGCAAAACTGCGGCACATGTGGCGGCAGTGGCCGGGTGCGGGCACAGCAGGGATTCTTTGCGGTTGAGCGAACCTGTCATGTTTGTCAGGGCCTTGGTCAGGTGATTTCTGATCCCTGCCGGTCCTGTAATGGCGATGGCCGTGTGCAGCAAAGCAAGGTGCTGTCGGTGTCGGTGCCTGCCGGTGTTGATACCGGTACGCGCATTCGCCTGTCTGGCAAGGGAGAGGCCGGTGTACGCGGCGGGGCGGCTGGTGATCTGTACATCTTTGTGGCCGTTGATCCGCATCCGATCCTAAACCGTGACGGGGCGGATATCATGACGCGCATCCCGCTGCCGATGACAACAGCGGCGCTGGGCGGCACGATCGATGTGCCGACCGTGGAAGGCAAGATGGCACGCCTGACAATTGAGCCCGGAACACAGTCAGGCCGCCGCTTCCGGATGCGCGGCAAAGGCATGCCGATCCTGCGGCGCAGCAGCCGCGGCGACCAGATCGTCGAGGTCCAGGTGGAAACACCGACCAATCTCAGCAAGAAGCAGAAAGAGCTGCTGTCAGCATTTGCCGATGCTGGTGACACAAGTCCGGAAACAGACAGCTTTGTAAAGCGTGTGCGCCGGATCTGGGCCGATAACGGCTGATCACTGCCGCCGCGCCGGTATCATCAAAATCGGGATAGGTCTTGCCCTTATGGGCGGCGCTTTATAGTCTCGCCGCACCAGACGCCATATGAACGGCGCCAGAGAAGAGGCGCCAAAAAAGGAACAGGGCAAGATGACAGCAGATATGATCAAGATCGGTATTCCGGGGGCAGCCGGCCGTATGGGCGGCATGATCATTCGCGAAATTGCCAGACATGACGATATGGTGCTTGTCGCCGCAACTGACCGGCCCGGCAGTGATGCCATCGGGCAGGATAGCGGCCTGATTTCAGGTGTTGGCGCGATCGATGTGCCGGTGTCAGACGATCCGGCGACACTGTTTGCCCGTGCCGATGTTGTCATTGATTTCTCCAGCCCGCAGGCGAGTGTGGCGCATGCCACACTGGCGCGAGAACATGGCACATCGCTTGTGATCGGAACAACCGGACTGACATCTGCCGATGAGGCTGATCTGGCAGCGGCAGCCGACAGGGCAGCGCTGGTCTATTGTGCCAATACATCGATCGGCGTGACGCTGCTGTCACGGCTGGTCGAACAGGTGGCATCGCAGCTGGGAGACGGCTGGGATATCGAGGTTCTGGAAACGCATCATCATCACAAGGTTGATGCGCCGTCCGGTACGGCGCTGGCACTTGGTCAGGCCGCAGCACGCGGACGCGGTGTGGCGCTGGATGATGTGTCGGATATGGTGCGCAAGGGCCAGACAGGAGCGCGCAAGGAAGGCGATATCGGGTTTGCGGTGCTGCGCGGCGGCGATGTTGCCGGTGAGCATTCGGTCATCTTTTTTGGTGATTCAGAGCGTGTCGAAATCACCCATAAAGCAAATGACCGGGCAATTTTTGCCCGCGGGGCATTGCGGGCCGCGCGCTTTGCGCATGGTGCGCCAGCCGGTTTCTACAGCATGGATGATGTGCTCGCCGGCTAGATGACCGTATATCTGGTGCCTGGCTATCTGGTGCTTGGCTATCTGGCTGTCGCCATGGCCTCACACCAATGTTTGCGACAGAGCGATATATAGCGCTCATTACCGCCAATCTCGATCTGCGCCCCTTTGCTGATCACGTTTCCGGACCCGTCCTGACGGACAACCATGATGGCTTTGCTGCCGCAATGGCAGATGGTTCTGATCTCTCGGATGACATCGGCAATGGCCAGCAGACGGGCGCTGCCGGGGAACATGTTGCCCTGAAAATCTGTCCGCAATCCGTAACACATCACCGGCACACGCAGCTGGTCGACGACATCGGCAAGTTGCCAGACCTGTGCATCGCTGAGGAACTGGGCTTCATCAACCATGACACAATCAAGGAATTGGCGGTCCTGTTCGGCGGAAATCAGCGTTTTCATGTTGGTATCGGGCTCAAAGGCAAAGGCCGGCGCCTGCAGACCGATGCGTGATCCGATCTGCCCGGCAGCAACACGGTCATCAAGACGCGCGGTCAGCAAAAAGGTGTGCATGCCGCGCTCTTGATAGTTATGCGATGCCTGCAGCAGAATCGTTGATTTTCCGGCATTCATAGCAGCGTAGGAAAAATACAGCTTGGCCATTTGTACACCTGTAGAAGCAAGGCCCCCATAGTGCCGATGACCCGCCATTTTGTGAATGGAAAAAGGGTCGGCAACACTCTATTCTGTGACCAGCGCGGGGCATTCTGTGACCAGCGCGGGGCCGGTCAGACCGGCACGCCAATACATTGCAGGCAGGAGACAGTTTCATGACAGCGAACACAACACCCGGCCTGCAGGTGATGGATCATCCGCTTGTGGCGCACAAGCTCACTATCCTGCGCCGCAAGGACACGCCATCACATGTCTTTCGGCATACGCTTCATGAATTGTCCTGGCTGCTGGCGCATCCCACCTTTGCGGCGCTGAAGACCGTTGAGGACAATATCGAAACACCGCTGGAGATGATGACAGCGGCGACGATGCGCGCGCCCTTTCCGTGCCTTGTATCCATCCTGCGGGCCGGTAACGGGCTGATCGACGGGTTCAGTCAGGTATGCCCGGAAGCCAGTGTCGGTCATCTTGGCCTGTATCGTGACCACGACACGATGACCCCGGTGTCGTATTACACAAGCCTTCCATCGGATATCGAAAAGCGGCAGGTGATCCTTGGCGACCCGATGCTGGCAACAGGTGGCAGCGCGATCAGGGCCGTTGAAAAGCTGCGCGAGATGGGGGTAACGGACATGGTTTTTTCCTGTCTTGTTGCCGCGCCGGAGGGCGTTGCCGCCCTGCAGTCTGCCCATCCTGATGTACCGATCATAACGGCCGCGCTGGACCGCGAGCTGAATGACAAATGCTATATCCTGCCTGGGCTGGGTGATGCTGGTGACCGTATTTACGGGACCGACTAGCCCACCAGATGTTCCGGACCGAAACTTTCAGGCAGCAAGGTTGCAAGGCTGAATGTGGCCTGCAGGCCGTTTGGATCGGCAATCAGAACCGGCACATCCGGCGCAGCAAATTCCCTGATCCGCTGGCGGCAGCCTCCGCAGGGCGTACACAGCATGCCGTCCTGACCATTCCCGCCAGCAACCGCGATTTTCACGATCCGGCGCTGACCTGCCATGATCATTGCGGCAATCGCACTGGCTTCGGCGCAATGGCCAATCGGATAGGCGGCGTTTTCCACATTGGCACCGCTGTGTATCTGGCCATTTTCATCAAGAATCGCTGCTCCGACATGAAATTTCGAGTAGGGAGCATAGGCACGGTCCATTGCGGCAATGGCGGCATTTACGAGTTCTGAATCAGTGGCCATGCGGCCGTCCTCCCATTAACGGGTTACTGGCAACAGGTTGTTGCCAACAGGATATCAGTCCTTTGTGTAGGCCTTGCCAATGGCCGCAGGCGGACGGGCCCGGCCAACAAGTCCGGCGACAACAACGATGGTCGCAATATAGGGCGCCATCGACAGGAATTCTGATGGAATCGGCGTGTTCAGGATCGACAGCTTCTGCTGCAGCGAGTCGGCAAAGCCAAAGACAAGCGCCGCAGCCAATGCGCCAAGCGGATGCCACCTGCCGAAAATCATCGCGGCAAGCCCGATAAAGCCGCGCCCGAAGGTCATGTTTTCATCAAACCGGCCAACCGATCCCAGGGTAAACCAGGCACCGCCAAAACCGGCAACCATGCCGGCGGCAATGACGTGCGCATAGCGGGTCTTGATCACATCAATGCCTAGCGTATCAGCAGCACGCGGGTGTTCACCAACAGCGCGCGCGCGCAATCCCATCCGCGTATAGAACAGGTAATAGGTCGACAGCGTCACCATGATCAGCGCGCCATAGACAAACAGGTTCTGGTTGAACAGCACCGGCCCGATCAGCGGAATATCGCCAAGCACCGGAATTTTGAAAGCGCGAAACGGTGTGGCCTTGTTCAGCCAGCGAAATTCGGCAAATACCTGACTGGACACATAGGATGTGAGGCCCAGCACGAACAGGTTGATCACCACCCCGGCGATGATCTGGTCAACGCGGTAGGTGATCACCAGCACCGCCAGCAACAGGCCGAACACACCGCCGGTCAGCATGGCGCAGATGATACCGGCCCAACCGCCCATCAATGATCCGAACAGCGCCCCGGCAAAGGCCCCGGCCAGAAGCATGCCTTCAATGGCGATGTTGATCACGGCAACGCGCTCGCACAGGATGCCGCCAAGGGCCGCCAGCGCAATCGGTACCGCGCGGACAACAGTTGCCTGCAGCATGCCGGTCAGCGAAATGGCCTTGCCAGCTGTCGCCCAGACCAGAAACGCCATCGCCAGAATGATCAGGCCGACACCCAGCGACAGTCCGGTCCAGCGCCCGCCCCCACGCAGAAACAGTCGGGTCCCCAGAAAGGCCAGAATGATGGCGGCAAGGGTATTGATCAGCTGGCTCGGTACAACAAGGTTGCCAACGGCCCAGGTATCACGCGGACGGGAAATCCGGAATGTTGACACGCTGTCCCATGGTGCATCCAGCAAAAACAGGACGATGGCCGCCAGCATGACCAGCGTAAAGCCGCTGATGATGCGCCGCCAGTCGGTGACATTCGCCACCGGCTGTGATGCTGCCAGCCGGGCCGGATCCATTTGTGTCTGGTCAGCCATGATCCGCATCCTCTTTTGGCCTGTCAGCAAACAGGAACGGCATGATCCGCTTTACCAGCAGGGGCGCAGCCACAAAAATGATGATCAGGGCCTGAATAATGCTGATCATGTCGATCGACACACCGGCATCAACCTGCATCTGGCGGCCACCCGCCTCGAGCGCGCCAAATAACACACCGGCAAGCAGAATGCCGACCGGATGTGATCTGCCAAGCAGCGCCACAGCAATCGCATCAAAACCGATACCCGCCGTAAAGCCGGGCGTGGCACGCCCCAGTACACCGGTCACCTGCGCCGCGCCGGCCAATCCGGCCAGCCCGCCCGCAATTGCCATGGCAATGACAATGGTCAGGCCCGCCCGAATGCCGGCATAACGCGCCGCATCCGGGTTTTCCCCGGATATGCGAAAGGCAAAGCCGAGTTTTGAACGATAGAGAAGCCAGTAAATCAGAATCACCGCGCCCAGCATCAGGAACAGACCGAAATGCAGCCGCAGGTTCGGATCGATGAAACTGAGCAGGCGCGGCAGTTCTGCGGTTTCAAGAACCGCCTTTGAAATGGGATCAGAGCGGCCTTCTTTCTGGATGAAGGGCTGACGCAGGAGATAATCCAGCAGCCGGATCGAAATCAGGTTCAGCATAATGGTGGAAATCACCTCATGCGCTCCGGTGGCTGCCCGCAGGAAGCCGGCAATCGCGGCATAAAGACCGCCAACCAGCAGCCCGGAAACAAGAACGAGCGGCAGATGCAAGGCCATCGGCAAACCGGTCACCGAAAAGCTGACCACTGCTGCCATCAGGCCGCCCACCACCATCTGTCCTTCAGCACCGATATTGAACAGGCCGGCGCGAAAGGCGAGGCCGATCCCCAAGCCGGCCAGAACCAGCGGGATGGAGGCGGTCAGGGTTTCCGAAATGGCGTTGAGCGAGCCAACCGAACCATCCGCCATCGCCACAAAGCTGCGCAGGATGATGTGCGGCTCGACCGATGTTGCCATCATGATCAGGGCGCCGATCAAAAGCGCCATGAAGACCGCGGCGAGCGGGATCAGGATGATTTCGCGCAGATTGCCACGTGTATCGATTGTCGGGGCCAGCAGGGCGCGCAGCGAATCGACAGCATTTCCACCATCATGGGAGCTGCCATTATGCTGATTGCCATCATTCCGGGGCGAACCATGCGTGTCGGAAGAGCGGGTCATGCGGCGGCTGTCCTGTTGGCGCCGGCCATGGCAAGTCCGATGGCGCCGCGATCAGCCTGTGATGAGCTGTTGTCAAATTCGGCGGTGATCTGCCCTTCATACATCACATAGATGCGGTCGGATAAATCAAGAATTTCATCCAGCTCGGACGATATGATCAGTACCGCATTGCCAGCATCACGGCAGGCAACAAGTTGTTTATGGATGAACTCGATAGAGCCGACATCAACACCGCGCGTCGGCTGGGACGCCACGACCAGACGCACGCCGCGTTCAAGTTCGCGCGCCACCACCATCTTCTGCTGGTTGCCGCCAGACAGACCGCCCGCATCAAGAAAGACACTGGGAGTACGCACATCAAACTTCAGACAGGCAGCGGCGGCCTGTTCCTCGGCGCGGTGCCAGTCGATCTGCACCCCACGCGCCACGCTGTCATCATAGTAGGAATTCAGCACCATATTTTCGGCAACAGTGAAGGCCGATACCATGCCAGATTTCTGGCGATCCTCGGGGATATGGGCGATGCCCATGCAGTGGCGCTGACGCACACTGCTGGCAGTGATATCGGTGCCGGCAAACATCACCTGGCCGCTGGCCACCGGGGCAAGACCGGTAATCGCCTCGACCAGTTCTGTCTGACCATTGCCCTGCACACCGGCAATGCCGACAATTTCGCCAGCCCGCACCGACATGGCAATCTGATGGAGACGCACCTCAAGGCTGGCATCAACCAGGGTGACATCGCGCAGGTCAAGAACATCTTCGCCCGGCGTTGCTGTGCCGCGGCCAACCGAAAAGCTGACCGGACGTCCGACCATCATTTCGGCAAGGTCTGCCTCGGAAAATTCGGACGGCACCCCGCCACCGACAATTTCGCCCTGACGCAGAACGCTGACCTTGTCGGCAATCTCGATGATCTCATGCAATTTGTGGGTAATGAACACGATCGCCTTGCCAGCATCACGCAAGGCCCGCACGATACCGAAAAAGGCCTCGACCTCCTGCGGGGTCAGCACGGCTGTCGGCTCATCAAGGATCAGCACATCAGCCGAGCGGAACAGCACTTTCAGGATTTCGACACGTTGCTGGATGCCGACAGGCAAATCCTCGATCAGCACATCGCTGGGGACATCCATTCCGTAACGCGCATTGATCGCCTGCACCTGGTCGCGCGCCGCCGCAAGATCAAGAAAATCGGCGCTGCCTGTCGGCTCAACGCCCAGAATGACGTTCTCGACAACGCTGAAGACCGGCACAAGCATGAAATGCTGATGCACCATCCCGATACCGGCAGCGATGCTGTCACCAGGCCCGTCAAAACGCACAGGCGTGCCATCAATCAGGATGTCACCAGAGTCTGGCTGATAGAGGCCAGACAATACATTCATCAAGGTTGATTTTCCGGCGCCATTCTCGCCAAGCAGGCCCAGCACCTCACTCGCCCTGATATCAAGGCTGATGTTCCTGTTGGCCTGAACAGAGCCAAACCGTTTGCTGATGCCGCGCAGCTCGATATTCATGGCTTCATGTTCACCGGATGGAAAATATTGAAAAAAAGGTCACAAAAAAACCCGTTGCCCCAACTGAGAGAGGCAACGGGCGAAGTTCAAGATCAGCCGCCGACGTTGATCGAACCAGCAATAATGCCGGAGCGGATGTCTTCAATCTCGGCCTTCAGCGCTGCAGGAACAGCACCGTCAAAGCTGTGATACGGGGCAAGGCCAACACCGTCATTGGCCAATGTGCCAACCATCATGCCACCATCAAACTTGCCGTCCATGGTCTGTTTGATGACCTGCATCACTGTCGAATCCATGCGCTTGAGAACAGATGTCAGATAGACATCGGCATTGCCCGGATCGGTCTGTGTCTGGTCAGCATCCACGCCGATGATCTTCAGCGCATCGGTGCCAAGCTCGGCAGCAAGGGCAGCTGAGCCAAGACCAACCGGACCGGCAACTGGCATCACGATGTCAGCACCTTCGTCATAAAGGTTCTGTGCAAAGGCGCGGCCATCATCAAGGCTTTCGAAATTGCCGGTAAACAGGCCGTCCTTGCTTTCCGGATTCCAGCCAAGCACCTGTACGCTGGTGCCCTTCTGGCTGTTGTGATAGGCAACGCCGTAATAAAAGCCATCCATGAAGCCGGTTACGGGCGGGATGTTGATGCCGCCAAATGTGCCGACAACACCTGTCTGCGTCATACCGGCAGCCAGATAGCCAGCCATGAAGGCAGCTTCGTTTGTGGCAAAGACCATGCCCAGAACATTCGGGATTGTCGGGTTGTAGGCCATGTCGACAATCGAGAATTTGGCATCCGGATTGGCACCGGCAGATGTCGCGGTGGCATCGGCCATCAGAAAGCCGACCGAGATGATGACATCACATTTGGCGTCGAGAAGCGCGTTCAGGTTTGGCTCGTAATCCGTCTCTGACTGTGATTCCAGATAACGTCCTTCAATGCCGTAAGCCTTCATCGAATCCTGGACACCTTTCCAGGCGGTCTGGTTGAAGCCGGAATCGTCAATACCGCCCACATCGGTAACCTGACAGGCAGTGAAGGCAGAGGCGGCGCTTGCGCCGGCAAGCATGAAGGCCGCCGCAACACCAGACGTCAGTGCAACATTCTTGAAAAACATATTTTTTTCTCCCGTTTGGCAGGGGGCAGCAGGTTCGGCCCCCCTTGCTAGCAAAACATCGCTCCCGATGTTTCAAACCTGTTAATGATTCCTATCCTGTTTTTGCAATGCAGTCCAATTTTTCACGCTTGAAACGGACGAATTTGCCGACCAATTTACAGCCCAACTTACTGGCGAACTTGCTGGCAAACTCAATCAGGCCGCTACACGCCACTGACGATTACTTCAGACCGATTTCACGAAGGCGTTGCTGCAGATAGTCATCCGCTGTCAGGCCGGGTTGCAGCAACACATCGGGCCGCGGATGCAGAAACATCGGCATCGAATAGCGCGACACATTCTGACTGGCGTCGGGGTTGGTCACCCGGTGCGTTGTCGACGGGAAATAATCGCCGGTGGCCTTGGCCAGCATATCGCCGTTATTGATGGTAATCATGCCAGCATCGCAGGCCACATCATGCCAGTTGCCATGTGCATCCTGTGCCTGCAGACCGGGCTTTGATCCGGACAGCAGGAGCGTGATCAGGTTTATATCCTCATGCGCTGCGGCGCGAATGGCCCCCGGCTCGGCATCGCTGACCGGCGGGTAATGCAGGATGCGCAACAGGCTTTGTTCGCTGTCATCCATCATGGTGTCGAGCGGCATCGACAGGCTTTCGGTCAGGCTGGCGGGTGCCTCGGCCTGTATCCATGCCAGAAGCTCGCAGCCAAGTGCGTTCAGATCGGCATAGATCCGGCGGGTCATTTCGGTCAGTTCGGCTGGCAGCCCGCACCCAGGATAGACATGGAAGAACTCTTTCAGGTCCTTGACCGGCGAATCCTTGGCATTTTCCGAACGAAAGGCGAAATAGCCATCATGGGCTGGCGGCTGAACGGCATAGTCGAATTTGTCCTTGCCGGCGAAGAAATCGCCCCAGCCATCATAGATTTCGGTAATCCGGTCCGGCGTGATGGGGTGGTTTGCCAATACGGCAAAGCCGGTATCGCGCAGTGATCGTGCCAGGGTCGTGCTGGCATCGGCTGCCTTGTAGTCAACTGTTTCAACCTGCATGTCTTTCTCCGCTACGCTCTTATATCTCAGCTGGTCTTGCGGGCCTGCGCACAGCGATCGGCCGCCTTTATCTGTGACAGGAATATCGCGCGCACCGACGCGCTGTCGACAGTCATCGCAATTCTTGTTGTACGCCGATCAGTCGCAACACCTGTTACAGTACGCCCGATCTCGTCGCCGTTACATGTTACCGATACTGTGCGGTCTTCAAAACCGAATAATGCAGGATCGGTGACCGCGATGATCGCGGACGGGTCATGCATGAAGCAGCTGCGCTTGCCGGTCTTGGCCTCATGAAAATCAAAATAGAAGCTGGATGCCTGCTGCAGGAACCCCCCGATATGGGGCGCCGCATCAGCAAGAGCGGCAAAGTCATCCGGCGTACATTGCGTCTTTTCGGTGACATCAAGGCCGATCATCGTGACATCCCAGTCGGCAGCAAACACAGCGTCTGCCGCATCGGGATCATTCCAGATATTGGCCTCTGCGTAATCGGTGACATTGCCGTGCCGTGCCGCGCTGCCACCCATGACAACCACGGCCTTCACCGTTCTGGTGATGGATGGATTGTGATCAAGAGCGGCGGCCAGATTTGTCAGTGGCCCAACAGCGCAGATCACCACCTCGCCCGGGTGTGCAGCGCAGGTCTCGCACAGAAATTGTGCGGCGCTTCGCGGATCAGGACCACCTGCCGGTTGCATCGCAGGCAGATCGCCGAACCCTTCGGGTCCATGCACAAAATCGGCCGGCGTTGCGGCATCTCGGCGACGCGGAATGGCAGCGCCAGCAGCAACTGGCACGCTGTAATGCGCCATTTCGGCCAGCGCCATGGCGTTGCGGGTTGCCTGATCGGTGCGCACATTCCCGAAAATTGTCGTCATCCCGATGACATCAAGGCGGGCATCGGCAAAGGCAAGATGGACGGCCATCGCATCATCTATGCCGGGGTCGGTATCGATTATCAGCTTTTGGGTCATGCGGGTAAAATGTCCAGACGGGGAAGATGGCAGGGCGCCCCGGATATAGGGCGATCAGACGGATTGTCGAAGAAACCGGTAAGCCTCGCTGCGGGCCGGGATGGCGGCGCCCGTGCCGGGGCGAGAGACATGGATGGCGGCGGCGGCAGCAGCAGCAGCCATTGCATCAGCAATATCATCACCGGCCGCCATGCCGGCAAGCAGATATCCAAGATAGCAGTCACCTGCGCCGGTGGTATCGACAACATCAACGGAAAAGGCTGGCTGGACAAGGGTGCCAGACGCGCCAAAATAGGTGGCACCGGCGCTGCCAAGGGTGATCACCAGATGCGGAATACCGGCCGATTCGACAGGCTTGCCAAGCGCGCCGCCAAGGGCAGCGGCCTCACCCTCATTGACCACCAGAAGGTCGGTGTGGGGCAACAGGTCCAGCACAACAGACGCATCAAACGGGGCCGCGCTATAGGCAAGTTTCAGCCCTTTTTCGCGGGCAGCGGCGACAAAACTGTCAGCACCGTTGGTTTCGTTTTGCAGCAAGGCCCAGTCACCGGCAACGGCATTATCCAGGACAGCGCAGGCACGATCCATATCGATCTGGCGGTTGGCGCTGGGTGCCAGCAGGATCTGGTTCTCCCCATCCGGATCAACCGAAACGATGGCATGGCCGCTGGCATGCGGGCTGTCCTGAATATGCGTGACATCAACACCGGCGGCCTGCATTTCATCGCGCAGCCACCGGTCTTCGGCATTGCAGGCACCTATGTGAGTGACAGGCATGCCGGCACGCGCCAGCGCGATCGACTGGTTGGCCCCTTTTCCGCCCAGCATCCGGCTATGGCCAAGGGTTGTCATTGTTTCACCGGCAGACGGAAAATGCGGCACCTGATATAACAGGTCTATATTGATGGAACCAAGATTGAAAACTGTCATAATAGGGTTTTGATGCTCGTATTCTGCGTCTGCCAATCTTCATCAGATAGGGTCTTCATCAGATAGGGTCTTCATCAGATTAGGGCAAAAGTGGCTGCCGTCTATCGTTTTTCGCCTGCATGGGTTTTCAGGAGCGCATTTTTGGCGATATCGGGCCGCATCAGAGATAACAGGAGAGAGACCGGATGAAGGCGAAACCCCGTCCCCGCAAGATGAAACTTGCGCATATGGAGGCATGTTTTGTCCGTCTTGCGGCGCAATTGCCTGATCCGAAGACCGAGCTTTCCTTTTCCAGTCCCTTTACATTGCTGGTGGCTGTCGTGCTGTCGGCACAAGCCACCGATGTTGGCGTGAACCGCGCCACAAAAGGGCTGTTCGCGGCAGCTGACACGCCGCAGAAAATGGTCGAACTCGGGATTGATGGGATCACCCATCACATCCGCACCATCGGGCTGTTCAACATGAAGGCGAAGAATGTGCATCGCCTGTCGCAGCTTCTGATCGACCAGCATGACAGTGTGGTGCCCGAGGACCGCGTCGCGCTGGAGGCGCTGCCGGGGGTGGGGCGCAAGACGGCGAATGTCGTGCTGAACGAGGCATTTGGCCATGCGACCATCGCCGTGGACACGCATATCTTTCGGGTGGGCAACCGCACGGGCATGGCCCCCGGCAAAACTCCTGATGCGGTCGAGGCTGAATTGGTGCGCCGGGTGCCGGATGAATGGAAAAAGGGCGCGCATCACTGGCTGATTCTGCATGGCCGCTATACCTGCAAGGCGCGAAAACCCGACTGCGCCAGCTGTTTGATCTATGAATTTTGCGGCTTCAGGGACAAGACCGCCTAGGCATCAGCTGTGATACTTGATCTGTCGCAGTCCCGTGGTGACGGGCCTTTGTGAACAGAATTCAGGGGTTACAGGTCGCTGCTGATTTGCCGTGTCGCAAGGTCCTGTCTGCATTGCCGGGCATTCAGCCTCTCGGTGATAATCGGCGCGCGCCAGTCCCAGTCGGTGACCTGCTTGTTGCCATCCGCATCCGGATAGACGAAATAGTCGACCACACAGGTGGCGAGGCGATATTGCCAGACCTCGGCGCGCCCCTCGCGGCGCAGAAGGTCGGCGCTTCCAAATACGGCCTTGACGTCGCTGGATGATGCGCCAAGCAAGGATGCCGGCTCGAACTCAGGTGGTGGTGGCGTCGGTTCAACTGCTGGCACGGATGGCGGTGGTGCCGTTACCGCTGCGGCGATGTCGAAGGCATCATCCAGTGTTTCGGCGGCTGTCTGTGGTGGCGTATCTGCTGAAGCATCTGGCCCTGCATTAACACCGGCATTAACCCCTGCATCTGGCTCTTTATCCTCAGCCTGCGCGGGAAGTGCCTTGCGGGTCTGTTCGGTAACCTGCGCTTTCATCGGGGCGGCAAGGTCTTCTGGTGCGGGCGACGATGATGGCGCGACAACATCTGATCCGCCATCGCTGTCGGTGGTATCGGCTGTTGCGGCATTGGTTGGCGCTGTGTCGGTTGGCGCTGTGTCGGTTGGTGCTGTGTCGGTTGGTGCTGTGTCGGTTGGTGCTGTGTCGGTTGGTGCTGTGTCGGTTGGTGCTGTATCGCTCGAAGTTGTATCTGCCAATGCCCCGGCGGTGTCGGTGTTGGCGGTGTCAATGTTGGCGGGCTGCGTTGTGGCTATGGGTGTCACACTGGTGCCGGATCCGGCGGCACCCGAGGTCTGCGGAAGCGGTGTCTGGCAGGCCGCAAGAAGAAGACCTGAGACTGCGATAATAGGCACTGTTAAGCGAGAGGGCATGACGGCGTGGCCAGACAAGGGAATGAGAACCGGGACGGCGGCACCTTAGACGAGTGTAGCGCACAGGCAAACAGATTAATCCCGCGCCCATCCAGACGAGCTAATTCTTATTGGGTCAATTCCGGGTGGTTCAATTCCGGGTGGTCTAATTCCCGGGTGGTCTAATTCCCGGGTGGTCTAATTCCGGGCGTGCTTGTCCAGAGTGGGCGAATCCCAATCGGGTGATGTCAGTTACGGCTTGCCGCCACGGGCCGACTTGTCTAGGTTCGCGGCTCTGTGACTCGAAATTCATGAGGATCTGATGTCGGCGAAGCTGAATGTACTGACCGTTGGTAATGCCATCGTTGATATTTTCGCCCGTTGTGACGATGCCTTTCTTGATCATCAGGGCATCGGCAAGAGCATGATGAATCTTGTTGATGCAGACCGCTCGGCGACGCTATATGCCGCGCTGGATGCGCCGCAGGAAATATCTGGCGGGTCCGCCGCAAATACAGCGGTGGGCATTGTGGCGCTTGGCGGGTCTGCCGGTTTTACCGGCCGCGTGCATGATGATACGCTTGGCCACAGTTTTATTACCGATATTCGCGCCGCGGGCGTGCATTTTGGAGCCAGGCCGCAGGTGGATGGTGCGCCAACTGCATCATCTATCATTCTTGTAACGCCCGATGCCTCGCGTTCAATGAACACCTATCTGGGGGCGTGCATCGAGTTCCAGCCAGATGATATCAGCGAGCAGGATGTTGCCGCTGCCGATATCATCTATCTTGAGGGTTATCTGTTCGATGCGCCGGCCGGCCCGGACATTTTTCAGCGCGCCGCTACATTGGCAGAGCGCCATGACACGCGCATTTCCCTGTCGCTGTCAGACCCGTGGTGTGCCGAACGGCACCGCGATGCCCTGTCCACATTCTGCCGTGACCATGTTGATATTCTGTTTGCAAACGAGGAAGAGGCCACCAGCCTGTGTCAGCTGGATGGCAATGCAGCGCGCGATGCGCTGTGTGCCGATATCGCTGAAGTGGTGATCACGCGCGGTGCGGAGGGTGCGTTTGTTGCGCGCGGCGATGACCGGCACGAGGTTGACGCGATGCCGCTGGGTGCGGTGACGGATACAACCGGCGCCGGTGATCTGTTTGCCGCCGGTTACCTGTTTGGGCGCACCAACGGGTATGGTGTGCGCGAGTCAGGCGTTATCGCCAGCATTGCCGCTGGTGAAGTGATTTCACATATTGGGGCCCGTCCGGACCAGAATCTGGCCGCCCTCGCAGACGCAGGCCTTGTCGGCTAGGACCTGATCGATCGGGCCCGGTCAGCGAAGTGCCTCATAAGCCGCAAGTGCCGCCGCCTGCACAAGATCGGTGACCGATGCGCCCATCTGGACAATCTGGAACGGTCTTTCAGCCCCAAGCATGATCGGCCCGATGACCGAGCCTTCAGTCAGGTTCTGGATCAGTTCAAACGAGATGTTTGCCGAATGCAGCCCCGGCATCACCAGAATGTTGGCCGGGCCTGACAGGCGGCAGAACGGATAGCGCTGCTTCATCAGTTCATAATCAAGCGCCACATCGGCTGACATTTCGCCGTCATATTCGAAATCAGGTGCCCGCTGGTCAAGATTCTCGATGGCTTTGCGCGCCTCTTCGGCAATATCGGAGCCCGGGCTGCCAAAATTGGTGAAGGACAGGATGGCAACACGCGGGGTGTGGCCCATCTGTTTCGCCTTGTCGGCAATGGCCTCGGCAATATCGGCAATCTGCGCGCCGTTCGGGCGTTCATGCACCGACACATCACCAATAAAGACAGTCCGCCCGCGCGATACGATCATTGATGTAGCAACAAAGGCCTTGCCGGACTTTGGCGAAATGGCGCGGGTGACATGATCAAAGCTTGGCTTGAAGGACCGCGTGACGCCAGTAACCAGCGCGTCGGCATGCCCCATCAGCACCATACAGCCGCCAAATACATTCCGGTCAAGATTGACCATGCGCTGGCAGTCCCGCCGCAGCGCACCCTTGCGTTGCAGGCGCTCATACAGGAAATCGATATAGGTCTCGTTATGATCCGAAATCTTGGCGTTGGTGATTGGCAGATCCTCTGCCCCTTCAAGGCCAAGGCGTTCAATCGTTTCGCGAATGCGGTGTTCGCGCCCGACAAGGATCGGATCGCCATAGCCGGCATTGCGAAAGGACAGCGCCGCGCGAATGACTTTCTCTTCCTCACCTTCGGCAAAGACAACGCGTTTTTTCTGCGCGCTGATCCGGTCAAAGATGCCCTGCAGCGTCGAGGCTGTCGGATCAAGACGAGCTGACAGATCGCGCTGATAGCGGGCGATATCCTCAATCGGCTTTCGGGCAACGCAGCTTTTCATGGCGGCCTCGGCAACGGCGGATGACACAGCAGAAATCAGGCGCGGGTCAAAGGGTGCCGGGATGATGTAATCCTCACCATACTGCAACGCTTCGCCGCCATAGGCGTCAGCCACAGCATCGGGCACATCCTCACGCGCCAGCATTGCGATAGCCTCGGCCGCGGCGATCTTCATCTCTTCATTGATCTTGCTGGCCCTGACATCGAGCGCACCGCGGAAGATATAGGGAAAGCCCAGAACATTATTGACCTGGTTCGGGTAATCGGACCTGCCGGTCGCGATAATCGCATCGGGACGTACGGATTTTGCCTCTTCCGGCATGATTTCTGGCACCGGGTTTGCCATCGCGAAAATGATTGGCCGGTCAGCCATTGACTGCACCATCTCCGCGCTCAGCGCGCCGGCAACCGACAGCCCCAGAAAGACATCGGCACCTTTCATTGCATCTTCCAGCGTGCGCGCATCGGTGCGGACAGCATGCGCGGATTTCCACTGGTTCATCGATGCCTCGCGGCCTTCATGAATCACCCCGGACCGGTCGACAAGGATCACATTCTCGTGAGGTACGCCCATGGACTTGATCAGCTCGACACAGGCGATCGATGCCGCGCCCGCGCCGTTCGAGACGACTTTGACATCCCTGAAGCTGCGGCCGGTCAGATGCAGGGCGTTGATCAGACCGGCGGCAGCGATGATTGCCGTTCCGTGCTGATCATCGTGAAACACCGGAATATCCAACTTTTCACGAAGCTGCTGTTCAATGATGAAACATTCTGGTGACTTGATATCTTCAAGATTGATGCCGCCGAATGTGGGCGCGAGAAGCGCCACCGTATCGACAAACCGGTCGGTGTCATTGGTATCAACTTCCAGGTCCATCCCGTCGATATCGGCAAACTTCTTGAACAGGACGGCCTTGCCTTCCATCACCGGCTTTGAGGCGGCAGCGCCAATGTCGCCAAGCCCCAAAACGGCGGTGCCGTTGGAGATCACGGCGATCAGGTTGCCCTTTGCCGTATAGTCATAGGCGGCGTCAGGGTTTTTTTCGATGGCAAGGCACGGGGCCGCCACGCCGGGTGAATAGGCCAGCGACAGATCATGCTGGCTTAACAGGGGTTTGGTTGCTGTGATTTCAAGCTTGCCGGGGCGGCCTGACGCGTGGAAGGCCAATGCCTCCTGATCAAGCTTGTTTTTTTTGCTGCTCATGACACCGTTGTTTTCTTTATATGTTGTATGGCGGCTGTTCATCCGGCGTTGGTCCAGGCTGCCGGATTTAGATACCATCTCGATTCGGACTTGCTATCATGCCTGCCAAACGTAAAAGGACCGACATGACGCAGTCATTATCAACACCAGCGCGCGCAAAAGTAAAGTCGCTGACGCCGATGATCGCCCAGTATATGAACGTCAAGTCTGCGCACCCTGACAGCCTGCTTTTCTATCGGATGGGTGACTTTTACGAGATGTTTTTCGAGGATGCAGAAATCGGCGCCGCGGTTCTGGGCATTACGCTGACCAAACGCGGCAAATCTGACGGCGATGATATCCCGATGTGCGGGGTGCCGGTACATTCGGTCGACGGCTATCTGGCGCGGTTGATCGGGGCTGGCCACCGGGTGGCCATTTGCGAGCAGGTCGAAGATCCGGCTGAGCAGAAAAAGCGCGGCGGCAAGGGGCCACTTCGCCGCGAGGTGATTCGCATTCTGACCCCCGGCACACTGACCGAAGATGATCTGCTGGTGCCGCGGGCCTATAATTACCTGGCGGCGATGGGCCGGTCGGGCGACAGGATGGCGGTGGCATGGGCGGATATCTCGACCGGCGACTTTGCAGTTCAGGAGGTTGACCAGGATCGGTTCGAGGGCTTGTTATCGATGCTGAACCCGGCCGAACTGGTGTTCCCGGCCGGCATGGATGTGCCCGATGCGGTTGCGCAGTTGGGCATATGTTGCACTGAACAGGCGCCATCGCTGTTTGATTCCACTGCCGGCAACCGGGCGCTCTGCGACTATTTTGGGACCAGCAGTCTTGACGGGTTCGGGCAATTCTCGCGCGCCATGACAAGCGCGGCAGGTGCGTTGCTGGCCTATATGGACCTGACGCAAAAAGGCAATCTGCCACGGCTGCGCCCGCTGCAGCCAGTCGTTGAAACCGGATATATGGAGATTGATCCGGCGACCCGAAGATCGCTGGAAATCACCCGCACCTTGTCGGGTGAGCGCAAAGGCAGCCTGCTGTTCGCCATCGACCAGACGGTGACTGCTGCTGGTGCGCGGCTGCTGGCCCAGCGGATTGCCGCGCCACTTGCCGAATCTGCGGTGATCAACCGGCGGCTTGATCTGGTGTCCTGGTTTGCCGCGGCGGGTGATCTGTGTGATCAGCTGCGGGTTAGCATGAAATCCATTCCCGATATCGATCGGGCGCTGTCCCGCCTGTCGCTGGGACATGGCGGGCCGCGCGATCTTGATGCGCTGGCGCGCGGTATGCTGGCCGGGGCTGAACTGGTGGCCGATGCCGGAGGAGCGCAATCCTCACTGGCGCAATCCTCACTGGCGCAATCCGGACTGGCGCAATCCGCACTGGCCGCGCCCGAGGATTTGCCAGTGCTGTATGATGCGATAATGACGGCTGCCCCTGTGGCCGATGATCTGGCCCCGGCGCTGGGCGATGATCTGCCATTGCTGGCGCGTGACGGCGGGTTTATCCGGCAGGGCTATGACAGCGCGCTGGACGAGCTGCGCACCTTGCGCGATGAAAGCCGCCGCCTGATTGCAGCCCTGCAGCAGGATTATTGCACTTCGACTGGCATTGCATCGCTGAAGGTGAAGCACAACAACGTGCTTGGCTATCATGTCGACGTGCGCAGCACGCATGCTGACAAGCTGATGCAGGATGACCGGTTCATCCATCGCCAGACGACAGCGCAAGCGGTGCGTTTCACCACAACCGCCCTTGCCGAGCTGGAGCGCGATCTGTCTTCGGCGGCTGACCGGGCACTGGCGCGCGAGACAGACATTTTCAACAGGCTGCGGGAGATCGCGCTGGCATCGGCCGAAAAGCTGGGCCATGCAGCGGCGGCGCTGGCGCGTCTTGATGTGGCCACCGCATCAGCGGTGATTGCGACCAGCCGCAATTATTGCCGGCCAGAGGTCAGCGATGACACTCTGTTTGATATCGAGGGTGGGCGCCACGCGGTTGTCGAATCGATGCTGGCACCCGGTGACAGCTTTATCCCGAATGATTGCCAGCTGGGTGATGCCGGCGATCTATGGCTGATTACCGGACCCAATATGGCCGGAAAATCGACATTCTTGCGGCAGAACGCCCATATCGCCATTCTGGCGCAGGCAGGCATGTTCGTGCCGGCAACAGCGGCGCGGATCGGGGTGATTGACCGGCTGTTCAGCCGGGTGGGTGCAGCCGATGATCTGGCGCGCGGCCGGTCAACCTTTATGGTTGAGATGGTGGAAACCGCTGCCATACTGAACCGTGCCACACAACGCTCATTTGTCATTCTCGACGAGATTGGCCGTGGCACGGCGACCTATGACGGGCTGTCGATTGCCTGGGCATCGCTGGAGCATCTTCATGAGCGCAACAGCTGCCGGACATTATTCGCAACGCATTATCACGAACTGACAAATCTGCGAAACAGCCTCGACAGGCTGTCCTGTCATTCGATGAAGGTGCGTGAATGGCAGGGCGAGATCATCTTTCTGCACCAGGTGATTGACGGGGCTGCCGACCGGTCATACGGGGTTCATGTGGCGCGCCTTGCCGGCCTGCCCGCAGCGGTGATCAGCCGGGCGCAGGCGCTGCTTGCCGAGATGGAGGCTGGCGGCCATGGTGTGATCGATGCTGGCAAGCTGGCAGCTGATTTGCCGTTATTTGAACATGATTTTTCGGCAGATACAGCTATGGTTGCACAGGCAACGGCACAGGCAACGGCACAGGTCGCGGCAGAGGTCGCGGCAGAGGACGCGCTGCGGGCGCGTCTGGCCGCTGCCAACCCTGACTTGATGGCACCGCGTGAGGCGCTGGATCTTGTCTATGAACTTCGTGAGCTGCTGGCTGGTGAAGCGAAAAAGCAATGACAGGAACGAGGTGCTGATGCCAGCCCAGATGCAGGACAAGCAGACAACACGCTTCGCCTGGCGGCGATGGATTGACCCGCTGCGCGCTGCCATTGAATCGGATGATGCGCCGCTGGATATTGCCGCGTTCGAGGCTGACCTTGCGGCGCTTGACGGCAGTGGTGACGCCGCTTTCGCGCGTCAGTTACTGGCCGCCGCAAAGCCGGTTCACAAGGCGATGCGCTATGATCTGCTGGCCGGCCTTGCACAGTCAGGCGACGGCGCTGTCTATGTTGGCCGGCATTCATGGGGCATGGACCTGTTGATCGGCGCGGCCATGAAGGCGCTGTGCGCGCGGCATGCTGCAGATGATGTGGCGCTGGTGGCTGTCGGTGGATACGGGCGCGGTGAGCTGGCCCCCAATTCTGATATTGATCTCTTGTTTCTGACCGAAAAGGACATCGCCAAGGGGGCGGACCTTGTTGTCGAACAGATGTTGTATCTGCTGTGGGATCTGGGACTGAAGGTGGGGCATGCCAAACGTACTGTGACCAATACGATGCGGTCCGCGCGTGAGGATCATACCATTCTGACAAGCCTGCTGGAGACCCGGTTCATTGCTGGCAACAAACGGTTGTCGGACAATCTAGATCGTGCGTTCCGCCGGCAGGTCGGGCGCATGAAGCCGGCTGATTTTGCCGAGGTGAAGCTGGCCGAACGCGATCTGAGGCATGCGCGGAACGGCAATACGCGATATGTTGTCGAGCCCAATATAAAAGAGGGCAAGGGCGGGTTGCGCGATTTGCATACCCTGTTCTGGATTGCAAAATTCGCCTATCGGGCAAACAGTATCATCGACATTGTCGAACAGGGGGTGTTGCGCGAAAGCGAGGCCCGCCGGTTTGCCGCGGCACAGCGCTTTTTATGGACTGTCCGCTGTCATATCCATCTGCGGTCCGGGCGACCGGACGAACGTCTTGATTTCGAGGCACAGATGGCGATTGCACCCTTGATGGGGTTTGCTGACCGATCTGGCATGCAGGCGGTTGAGCGGTTCATGAAACGCTATTATCTGGCAGCACGCGATGTGGGTAATCTGACACGCATCATGTGTGCGGCGATGGAAATGGATTTTCGTCAGCGGCGGACAAGATGGCGTGAGGAATTCGGGTCCGGGCAGCAATTCGGGCCTTTTACCATTCGTGCCGGCCGGATCAATCTGGACCCGTTACTGATGTTTCGCGAAGACCCGCTTCGCATGCTGACCCTGTTCGAGCTGGCGCTGGAACAGAATGCTGACATTCATCCGCACGCGCTGCAACGTCTGACCCGTGGTCTGCCTGCCCTGGGCAATGCGACACGCACCAACCCGCAGGCGTCAGAGAAATTCATCAACATCCTGACCTCGAAACGGAACCCCGAACGCGTGTTGCGTCTGATGAATGAAAGTGGGGTGTTGGGCCGGTATATGCCGGATTTCGGGCGTATTGTGGCGATGATGCAATTCGATATGTATCACAGCTATACGGTTGATGAGCATACGATCCAGGTGATCGGCATCCTGCATGATATTGAATCCGGCAAACTGGCAGAGACAGCGCCCGTGGCCACCGAGGTAATGCCGGAAATTGAATCGCGGCGGGCACTGTTCGTGGCAGCCCTGCTTCATGACATGGCCAAGGGGCGCGGCGGCGATCATTCGATCCTTGGCGCCGAACTGGCGCTTGAGATGTGTCCGCGTCTGGGACTGTCGCCCGAGGAAACCGAGACGGTGAGCTGGCTGGTGCGCCATCACCTGTTGATGAGCAAGACAGCATTTCGCTATGATCTGAATGATCCGAAAACGATTGAGGACTTTGCCACGATCGTGCAGTCGCCAGAACGTCTGAAGCTGTTGCTGGTGCTGACCGTGGCTGATATTCGCGGGGTTGGGCCGACAGTGTGGAATGGCTGGAAGGCGGCCCTGATGCGCGATCTGTATTTCCAGGCCGATGCGGTGTTGCGCGGGGCCGATGCCGGGGTAATCGCGCTGCGATCATCGGCGGATGCCCAGCAGGCAGCCTTCACCGGCCTCACCGGCTGGACAGCAGCAGAATTTTCCGCCTATACGGCCAATCTGCCGCGTCCCTACTGGACGGGGTTTGATACCGATGTTCACATTCGCCATGCTGAAATGGCCCGCCGGTTTCGGCAGCTGGATGAACCGCTGCTGATTGATTTCCGGCAGGACCCGGCGCGCAAGGTCACTGAACTGACCGTCTTTTCGATTGATGATGCAGGGCTGTTTTCGCGCATTGCAGGGGCGGTGGCAGGACTGGGCATCAATATCGCCGGCGCACGGATCACCACCTGTCTGGATGGCTCGGTGCTTGATGTCTTCATGCTGCAGACAAGCGACAACCAGATCATCGCTGATGAGGCATTGCTCGACCGGCTTGGTGCCAGCATTGCCAGTGCGGCCAACAGCACATCGCGCCCGCAGGCGGCCCTTCGCGAGCGCTGGCAGAGCCTGCCCGAACGCGTGCGGCATATGCCGGTGCCATCGCGCGTCATGCTGTCCAACAAGATCAGTTCAACGCATACGGTTGTCGAGGTGAATGGACGTGACTTCCCCGGTCTGCTGTTCCGCATCACCAAGGCGCTGGCCGAACTTGGTCTGCAAATTCAGACAGCCACCGTATCGACCTATGGTGAACGTGTGGTCGACGTATTCTATGTGAAGGATCTGTTCGGGCTGCAGGTGCATAATGAAGCGCGTCTTGATGTGATCCGCACCCGTCTGCTGCAGGTGTTCGATCATGTGAGCGAGGCGGCGGAATGAAGCCCATGTCGCTTGCGGCCGCATTTCGCCGGATCAGTGGTCTGACCGGTCTCAGCCGCATTCTGGGATTTCTGCGCGATATTGCCTTCGCGGCTTTCCTCGGCGCGGGGCCGGCGGCAGATGCCTTTCTGGTGGCGCTGAAGCTGCCCAACATGTTTCGCCGACTGACAGCAGAAGGCGCGCTGGCCAACGCTTTTGTGCCAAGCTTTGCGGAAGTGCGGGACGCTGACGGGTCTGGCCCGGCGATGCGACTGGCTGGCGAGGTACAGACAACATTGCTGCTGGTGCTGACAGGGCTGGTGGTGATCGGCGAGATCATGATGCCATCGGTGATCGCCCTGCTGGCCCCGGGATTCGTCGAAACGCCGGACCGGCTTGATACGGCGGTGCGCCTTGCGCGGGTAACATTTCCATATTTGCCGATGATTTCGCTGGTCGCGTTCTGGGCGGCACTGGCAAATGCCCATGACAGGTTCTCGGCGGCCGCGTTGATGCCGGTCATCTTCAATATCTGCCTGATTGCCGGTGCCGTTCTGATACCGGTCTACGGGTCTGCATCTGCTGAACAGCTTGTGGCTGGCGCACCGATGGGTGAGAGGGCGATGCCGCTGGCACTGGGGCTGCTGGTGGCAGGTGTCCTGCAGCTTGTCTTTATGGGCGCGGTGCTGATCAGGGCCGGTATCATGCCGGCATGGTATCTGCCGCAGCTGGCCCCGGCGGCCCGGCGGATGTGGCGCCGGTTCGTGACGGCATCTGCCGGGGCGGTGGCGATGCAGATCAACCTGATTGTTGATCTGGTTCTGGCCTCGCTGATCGGTGTTGGTGCCATTTCCTGGCTGTATTATGCCGACCGTATTGTGCAGCTGCCGTTGGGGGTCATCGGAATCGCCCTTGGCACGGCATTGTTGCCGCGTCTTTCGGCGCAGTTCCGCGCAGACGATCTTGCGCCGGTGCGCCAGACACTTGCCGATGCCATGATAGTCGCCAGTTTCTTTGTTCTGCCGGCAAGTGTTGCGCTGGTGATGATCGGGCCTGATATCATCGGCGGCCTGTTTCGGTATGGTGCCTTTTCAATGGCTGATGCACAGGCCAGCGGCGTTGCCCTTGCCGCCTATGCGATCGGTCTGCCCGGTCACTTTCTGGTAAAAATTCTGCAGCCGGCATTCTATGCTGATCACCGGCCCGGTCTGGTGCTGGGGGTGTCGGTTGCGATGGTGGCAACAAACATCATCCTGTCGCTGTCCCTGATGCCGCATTTCGGGCATGTAGGGCTGGCGCTGGCCACCTCGATATCGGGTCTTCTGGCAGCGGTGGCGCTGATGGCGGCGGCATTGCGCGCGGGATATGTCGGGGCCCTGCCGGGTGCGATATTGGTGCGAATCCTTGCATGCTGCGGGATGATGGCAGCGGCACTGGCCGGTATTGATCTTGTCATGCCACCAGTTTCTGGCGTGCTGCGGATGGCAGTGCTGGTAGGCGCCGGCGGTGCAGCGTTTCTGATCACCGCCTTTGTGTTGCGTGCCGTGCCCCGCCAGCTGATACGCGGATGACGCATGGTCGAGAGACTTGGGCGGGGACTTGACCCTGCCGCCACCACGGACCATAACCGCGTGTCATTTTGTGCCTCTATTTTGCTTAACGGATGCAGGAACATCGATTCATGACTTCTTCACCCACATCTTCTGGCAATACATCTTCTGGCAACACACGTGGCCGCATCTTTTCCGGTGTGCAGCCAACGGGCAATCTGCATCTTGGCAATTATCTGGGAGCCATCCGCAACTGGGTGGCATTACAGGACAGTTTTGAATCGATCTATTGCGTTGTGGATCTGCACGCCATCACCGTGGCGCAGGACCCGGCCCAGCTGCGCCAGAGCACGCGTGAGGTGGCTGCCAGCCTGATCGCTGCCGGTATTTCGCCGGAACGCGCCATTATCTTCAACCAGTCACAAGTTCCGCAACATTCACAGCTGGCCTGGATTTTCAGCTGCGTTGCGCGGCTTGGATGGTTGAACCGTATGACCCAGTTCAAGGAAAAAGCCGGAAAGAACAGGGAGAATGCGCGCGTCGGGCTGTATTCCTACCCGATCCTGATGGCAGCGGACATTCTGGCTTACCGCGCGACGCATGTGCCGGTTGGCGAGGACCAGAAACAGCATCTCGAGCTGACGCGCGATATCGCCCAGTCATTTAATCAGGCCTATGATGTCGAGTTTTTCCCGCTGCCGGAGCCGCAAATTCTGGGGTCGGCGACACGTGTGATGAGCCTGCGTGACGGGGCTTCGAAGATGAGCAAGTCCGATATGTCGGACAATTCAAGGATCAATCTGACCGATGATCGTGACCAGATCGCGCAGAAGATTCGTAAAGCGAAGACCGATCCGGATGCGTTGCCGTCTGAAGAAGCTGGCCTTGAGGGACGGCCCGAAGCGCAGAACCTGGTCGGCATCTATGCCGCCCTTGCCGGAAGCAGCGTCGGGGCGGTTCTGGCCGAATTCGGTGGCATGGGGTTTGGTGACTTCAAGCCCGCGCTCGCCGATCTGTCGGTCGAGGTTCTGTCACCAATTGGCGATAACATGCGTTCGCTTCTGGAAAATGTCGATCACATCGACCATATCCTCGAGGGCGGGGCGGCCCGCGCCGAGGCCATTGCGGCACCGATCATCGACGAAGTAAACGAAATCGTCGGGTTTCTGGGCAGGAAAAGCTGACCAGAGATGTGGACATAATTTTACCGCGATTGTGGGGTTCAATTGTGTTATTGTCAGTTGGTGAAAATTACCTGTCACGCCGTGATGCCGACAGACATGGGTCAAAGCAGGCGTAAGGTCAACGTTGCCAGAAGCCACACGCAGCCGGGCCACGCGCACAATGATTAACGGGTGCGTGCAGTGTCTGCGCCAACCAGTGACACACGATAAAGGAAGCTGATTGATGTTTATCCAGACACAAGACACTCCGAATCCTGCCACGCTGAAATTCATTCCGGGCGTGCCTGTCATGACATCGGGGACAGCAGATTATCCGGCAGCCGAAAGCGCGGCCAACGCGCCGCTGGCACGCCGCCTGTTCCAGGTTGATGGCGTCAAGGGCGTGTTTCTGGGCAGTGATTTCGTGGCTGTTACCAAAGATGAGGCGCTTGACTGGTTCGCGCTGAAGCCATCGATCCTTGCCGGCATTATGGAGCATTATGCGTCAGGCCTGCCTGTTGTTGAAAATGCACCATCTACAGATGAGGCGGACAGCGATGATGAGAGCGATATCGTGCGCCAGATCAAACAGCTTCTGGATACGCGTGTGCGCCCGGCTGTTGCTATGGATGGCGGCGATATTGTGTTTGAAGGATTTGATGACGGTGTTGTCACGCTGCAGATGCGCGGTGCCTGTCAGGGATGCCCCAGTTCGACTGCGACGCTGAAGATGGGCATTGAAAACATGCTTCGTCACTATATTCCCGACGTCCGCGAAGTCAGGGCTGCCGAACTCTAGACCTGCCTGTTTTTGACCGATTCACTAGATGTGGACGAGTTGTGTCTCTTCCTTCCGGATTTGTGCTGAAAGACAGTCACCTGATCAGAGGTGTTGCCGCGCTGGTGGTTATCAGCGTGCTGGTGCCTGGCATTTTCGGTGTCGGTCCGCCGCAATATTTTGGCGATGATGATACAAGGCTGGCAGCCCTCCAACAGCCTGATGAGGCCCCGCCAACGCCAACGCCCGACATGCCAGCACCTGGCAAGCCAGCTGCAGAGATCAAGATCGTGCAGACCGATGGTGCCGCCAAGCTGGAAAACCCGGCCGTCCCGGCTCGCGTGCCGCCAGCTGATGCCGCGCCAGGTGACATTTCAACGAAAGATAGTGTAACGGAAGATGCGGGCGCGGCTGACGAGACATCGCCAGAGACATCACAAGTGCCCTCACAAACGGAGATCGCATCGGCCAACCCAACGCCGGAAACAGAACAACCGCCGGCAACCGACCCGGCAGAAGCAGTTTCCCAAACGGCTGGTGAAGCTGAAAAGGACGAGGACAAGACAACGCAGCCGGCGCCGCTGGCAACAGCGGCACAGACACAGGCAGAAACACGGTTAGCAACAGGGGCAATCACGCGCGCCGAAATTCAGCAGACGATTGCCAGCCTGAAACCCGGCGCACCGGTGGCAGCCGAAGAACCGGCTGTGCGGGCCACCAAAAAGGGAACCGACCGCGATACTGTCGAGGTGGCAAGCCTGCAGCGAACAGCCAAATTGCCGCCCCCGAACGACCCGCTGAAGCCGTTTATTGTCGCGCGGACCTTTCACAAACGCATTGCCGAATCGCATCTGGAATTGCCGGTAAAAAAGCAGAAGGACGCGTTTATCGGCATGCTGCTGCCACTGGTTCTGGCGGCGAATGATGAAATTGCCCAGCGCCGCCAGGCGATCATGCGGGCTGCCAGCAACAATGACACAACATCGCTGGAAAAATGGGCGCGCCTCTACCGCATTAATATCAGTGATCGATCACTGGACTGGGTTGAGGATGAATTGCTGCGCCGCGCCGATGCCATTCCGGTATCACTGGCGCTTGCGCAAGGGGCTATTGAATCAGGCTGGGGCACATCGCGCTTTGCGCTGCAGGGCAATGCGCTGTTCGGCCAGTGGGCATGGGACCAGAGCGCCGGGCTGAAACCGATCGAGGCATCAAACTCGCGCGCTGTGGTACGCAGTTTTCCGAATCTGTTCGGGTCGGTGCGCGCCTATATGCACAATCTGAACACGCATGCGCAATATGCCCGCTTCCGCGAGCGGCGCGACCTTCTGCGCGGGCGCAAGCGCAATGACCTTGGTATGCAATTGTCGGTGTTTCTGGATGGCTATGCCGAAATTGGCATGGCCTATGTCGACAAGATCCAGACGATCATCCGGATCAATGATCTGGGCCGGTATGAGGCGGCCCGCCTGCAATAGGTCTTTCAGCAACTGACGATCCGGCACTCAGTGGTGTGATGCGACAGGGCGAAACCCGCGCGATCAATCGCCTATTCAGGCAGGAACTGGCGTCCGAACCAGCGCCACCGCCCTTCAGGCCCCGGCATGGTGCAGTTGACCTTGGCGCGCGGGCCTGACAGTGGTCCGGGCATCCTGATTTCGGCACGTTTGCCGAGAATCGCCACATCAAGCTTGCCATAATTGCTGTTGAAGCAGCGCAGCTGGCGTTCCTGGTCCATGTCAGCAGACAGGGTGAAGCCGTAGGCCGGCGGGTTATCGGTCAGGACCACATCTTCGGGCACGATCTGATCGACCTTCAGCGGCAGCCCGTTAATGGCCAGCTCCAGCCGGTCGCGGCTGCCATATTGTTCATTCATCGCAAAGCGCGGCAGTTCAAAAAAGCCGTCATAGCCATGCGCAATGCCTGAATGCTGGCCGAACGCGGCGATAAAGCCTGCATCCCTGACCGCATCGATTACAGACAGGCTGTATTCGCCGTAGGGATAGGCAAACAGATCAGGCCGCATGCCAAGCTCGGCGATGAAGCGGCTGTTCGATACTTCCAGCTCATCCCGGTTCTGGTTGGTAGACAGGCGGTGCATATGCGGATGCGTGCGGGTCTGGCTGCCAATGCCGAATCCGGCGGCCTGCAATTCGCGCAGCTGATCCCAGGACATGTAACCGCGAAGACCGCGGTCAACCGACTGCGTTGCCACGAACACCGTCGCGGTGAAGCCATATGCCTGCAAGCGCGGGAAGGCCTCATCATAAACGGACAGATAGGCATCATCGATGGTGATACCGACAGTGCGGTCAGGAAGCGGTGTTCCCGATTGCAGGCGCGCCACAATGTCATCAAGCGGCAGGACGGTGTAATCGCCTTGCGCGAGAACCTGCAGATGATCTTCGAATTGTGTCAGGCGTACATTGGTGCTGGGGAAGCGGTCCTCACCAAACCGGTGATACATCAGAATGACCGCATGATCTGCCGCCACGGCCTGACCCACAAAGCCAAGCAGAAGGCCAAGCACCACCCCTGAGACAATTAGCAATCTGGAGATCATATTCAACAACTCTATTTCTGAGGTAGATAGTTTCGGTAAGCCATGGCAATCATAAAGCGAATTTCTGCAGTACGACAGATGATTCGCAAGTGATGTGTGGATTGCAGGTGAAAGCGGGATGAATTGCCGGGGTCAGTACAGCGTGCGCCTTGTGGTTTCTTTGTAGCAACATCATCCTGTTCGACAGTGACAGTGACAGTGACAGTGACAGTGACGACCTGTCTGGCCCGCATGTGGCAGTGAAAGACGGAAAAACCGATGCCAGACACACTGGTCATTTTGGCCTTTGAAGCAAGCGCAGATCAGGCGACGGCAGCTGTGATCATGTCCGGCGGGCGCCGCGCGATGCATCATCATCAGGCCCGTCACGGCCATGCGGCGGTGATAACCGGTCTTGCCGAGGCGGCATTGCAGGACTGCGGACTGGAGGCGCGGGCAATTACGCATGTGGCGGCCGGGTGCGGACCAGGTTCGTTCACCGGCATTCGGGTCGCGCTATCCGCGGCAAAAGGATTTCAGCTGGCATGTGATGCACAGCCCGTTGGCCTGTCCTGCCTGCTGGTGGCGGCAGCCAACTGGCGCAATGCGCATGATGCCAACTGGCGCAATGCGCATGATGCCAACTGGCGCAATGTGCATGATGAAGACGGTCTGTTGGTGGCAAGTGCTGATACACGGCGCGGCAGTTACTTCTGCCAGGCGTTCGGGCCAGATAACGCGCCCATCGGGGCGATACTGGATATCGATCCGCAGGCAGTTGCAGCCGGCGAGACTGATCTGCCGGACGCTTGGCATGGCGCGCGGATCATTGGCCCCGGTGCAGCGCCACTTGCAGCGGTCTGCGGCGGGAGGCTGGTCGCCAATGATGATGCAGCGCCAGTTGACGCGATGCAGATTGCGCAGCTTGCCAGTATGATGATCGCTGACGAAGTAGCGTTGCCGCCCTTGCAACCGCTTTATGTGGCGCCGGCATTTCTTGGGCCGCCGCGCGGATAAGTCATGGCCATGCGGACAAAAGCCGACATCCTGCCTTTATCAGACATCCTGCCTTTATCAACGGTGCATCTTGCAGCGATCGCGGCGCTCGAGACAGCGCTTTTTGAACATCCGACATCTGCTGCAATGCTGGCCAGGTTCCACGCCAACCCGGCTTGTGCAGGATTTGTGCTGATCAGAAAAGATCAGACGCCTTGCATACCATCTGACCAGATGTCAGATGCGGTTCCAGATGCGGAACTGGGCGACATTGCCGCCTATGTGCTGGCGCTGAATTCGGGGCTGTCTGCCGATCTTGTTACCATTGGTACAGCGCCGTCCTGCCAGCGCCGTGGATGTGGCCGTGCTGTGCTGGATTATCTTGTTGGCGCGCTGCGCGACAGGGGTGTGCAGGAGCTGATGCTGGAGGTGGCGCTCGACAATGTGAAGGCACGCCGCCTCTATACGGCTGCCGGCTTTACCACCATTGCTGTGCGGCCGGGCTATTACCGGCGGGCTGGCGGGCCGGTAGATGCCGTTGCGATGCGATGCGATACGCGGCATCCTGCGCCTTGACCAGCGGCGCGGTGTCCGGCATAGAAACACCGCAAAACCGACTGGTGCAAAACCGACTGATGCAAAACCGACTGATGCAAAACCGATTGTTGCGAAACTGACTGCGAAACGAAAGCCGCGCGCGTGACGAAAAAATTATTCATTAAAACCTACGGGTGCCAGATGAATGTCTATGATTCCGACAGGATGACAGATGTTCTGGCCCCGCTCGGCTATGCGCCGGTTGCGTCGGCCGACGGTGCCGACATGGTGATCCTGAATACCTGCCACATTCGCGAGAAAGCATCCGAGAAGGTATTTTCCGAGCTTGGTCGCCTGCGGATAATGAAGGACAAGGCGCGCGACCAGCAAGGCCGTGATGTCACCATCGCGGTTGCCGGCTGTGTGGCGCAGGCAGAAGGCGAGGAGATCACCCGCCGTGCGCCGTGGGTTGATATCGTGGTCGGACCGCAGACCTATCACCGGCTCCCCGAACTTGTCAGCCAGATTGATCCGGCGGCGCGCCAGCGGGCGGTCGATACCGAATTTCCCGAAGAGGTGAAGTTTGACCAGCTGCCGGGCGAGCATGCACCGCGCGGCCCGGCTGCCTTTCTGAGTGTGCAGGAAGGGTGCGACAAATTCTGTGCCTTCTGTGTTGTGCCTTATACCCGCGGTGCCGAATTTTCGCGTCCCGTCGACGGGGTGATGACCGAGGCCAGACGGCTGGTTGCCAGCGGCACGCGTGAGCTGACCTTGCTGGGACAGAATGTGAATGCCTATCATGGTGAAGCCGCGGACGGCGCGAGCTGGAGCCTGGCCCGCCTGATTCGTGAACTGGCCGAGATCGACGGCCTTGACCGGATCCGCTACACAACCTCGCATCCGCTGGACATGGAAGATGATCTGATCACCGCCCACCGGGATGTGCCAAGCCTGATGCCATATCTTCATCTGCCCGTGCAGGCCGGATCTGACCGCATTCTGGCGGCGATGAACCGCCGCCATACGCATGATGTCTATCTGCGCATTCTGGACAAATTGCGCGCGGCAAGAGAGGACATCGCTTTTTCAGGTGATTTCATTGTCGGGTTCCCTGGGGAAAGCGATCGCGATTTTGCGGATACGCTGGCGCTTGTTGACCGTGTTGGTTATGCGTCTGCCTATTCTTTCAAATACAGCCCGCGTCCGGGCACGCCGGCTGCCGCATCCGAAGAGCAGGTGCCAGAGGACGTGAAATCAGACCGGCTGGAGGCCTTGCAACAGGTGATTAATGCACAGCAATTTGCCTTCAATAAACAAACAGAAGGGCGCACGCTGGATGTTCTGGTCGAACGCGCAGGTGGACGCGATGGCCAGATGGCCGGCCGCAGCCCCTATATGCAGGCAGTCAATCTGACGGGTGATGAGAGTATGATTGGACGCATTCTGCCCTGCAGGATTACCGAAGCGAGGCAAAACAGTGTGATTGGTGCTGCTGCATGATCGGGGCGGTTTGTTGAAGACGGCAAAGACCAATAGCATCCGTATGGAGTTCGAAGATAACAGCACGCTTGCGCTGTTAACCGGCGAGCATAACCAGAATCTGGCACAGATCGAAGCCGTTCTGGATGTGTCGCTGGACAGTTTTGGCAACAGCATCACTGTTTCGGGCACCACCGCGATGACCAGGAAAGCGCAGCGTGCGCTTGAGGATCTGTATCGCCGGATTGCGGCTGATGAGGGTGCCAGCGCAGGCACGGCCCTTGTCGATGATGTGCTGCGGTGGGTCGAAAGTGATGAAAAGCGACCGGCAAGCGGCGATTCTTTCGATACATGGAAAAAGAAAATTGTCGCCAAGACACCCGGGCAGAAGGACTATTGCGTGTTGCTGCGCGGCCGTGAAGTGGTGTTCGGGCTGGGGCCGGCCGGTACAGGCAAAACCTACATGGCGGTGGCCAAGGCTGTCGAATCGCTGAAAAAACGCGAGGTCGAACGAATTGTTCTGTCGCGGCCGGCTGTTGAGGCTGGTGAACGGCTGGGCTTTTTGCCGGGCGATATGAAAGAGAAAGTCGATCCGTATCTGCGCCCGCTCTATGACGCGCTGTACGACATGATGCCTTCCGACAAGGTGGACAGGATGCTGGCAAGCGGCGAAATCGAGATTGCACCGCTGGCCTTTATGCGCGGACGGACGCTCAGCGATTCCTATGTGATTATCGATGAGGCGCAAAACACGACACCGGTCCAGATGAAGATGGTGTTGACCCGTCTTGGCCAGAATTCGCGGATGGTCATCACCGGTGATCTCAGCCAGATCGACCTGCCAGACAACCAGCCATCAGGCCTTGCCGATGCGGTCGAGCGGCTGCAGGGCGTTGAGGGAATCGGTATTATTCACCTGTCCGGCAAGGATGTTGTGCGCCACGCGGTTGTGGCGCGCATTTTGCAGGCGTACGAAAACACGTAACCTGAAGCGCATCGCGACTGGACAGCAGTGAAAAAATCGGTCCAAATAACACAGGCGGCCGATACCTTCGACTGCCGTTTAATAGCTGAATGGAGCCCACACCATTTCCGGCGTAAGTGATATGCCCCTGGAGCCCGACAGTCCGGACGACGATCCGTATCAATCGACTGTCTGGCAAACCGAAGGTGGCAGCCTTCTTGAAATGATGATCGACACGGCAAGCTGGTCTGACGTCGATATGGAAGCTGTGCGGACACGGTTCTGCATCGCTGCCGATATGACATGCGCGCATCTTGGCCAACCGGCAGTCAGTGTCGGTGCCTTGCTGTGCGATGATCAGCGCATGCGCCAGCTCAACAGCCAGTTTCGCGGCAAGGACAGCACAACCAATGTTTTGTCATTCCCCGACGAGATGCCCGAAGACGAAACACCCGAACCGCCTGATATGACGCCGCGCCTGATCGGCGAGCTGGCACTGGCGCATGGCAGGCTGGTTGCCGAGGCCGAGGATGACGGCAAGTCGCTGGATGATCATCTGACTCATCTGTTTGTACATGGGCTGGCGCATCTGTTTGGTCTCGACCATGAAACAGATGCCGACGCACAGGCTATGGAGGCGGCTGAAACCGCCATTCTGGCCAGCCTTGGCATTGCCGATCCTTACGGGAATATGACTGACGCCCCTGGTGAAACGGAGCCCGCAAGCGGTACTGATAGCACTGGCGGTACGGATAGCACTGGCGGCACTGATAGCACTGGTGGCACAAATATCACTGGCCCTTCTGAGGGCAGAAAAAGGGCGGCTTCTTGACGATGAAAGCAATATTCAGTCGGATTTTCCCAACCCTTTACCAACCATCCTCGCGGCGTGACGAGCTGGAAACATTGCTGGCTGTCTCGGATGCCGACAAGGCGGATTTTGATCACCATGAAGGGGCGTTGCTGCGCAATATTCTGGGGCTGCGCGATCTGAATGCATCGGATGTGATGATTCCGCGCGCTGATATCGTGTCGGTAGGTATGTCAGAAAGCTTTTCGGAGATCATCGAACAGATGACGGCGGCAAACCACAGCCGCCTGCCAGTGCGCCGCGATACGCTGGATGACATTGCCGGCATCATTCACATCAAAGACGTGTTTGCGCATCTGCATGAAGGAAAATCGCCGGAGGTCAGCACGCTGTTGCGACCGGCGCTGTTTGTGGCACCGACGATCAGGCTGCTCGATCTGCTGAATGAAATGCGTCTGCGCCGCCGCCACCTTGCGCTTGTTGTCGATGAATTTGGCGGTGTCGACGGGCTGATCACCATCGAGGATCTGGTCGAGGAAATTGTTGGCGAGATCGAAGATGAGCATGACGAGGCCGTGCAGCCGCAGATGACCTTCAATGAGGATGGTACCATTCTTGCCGAAGCGCGCCTTGAGATCGAAACGCTGGAAACCCTGGCAGGTGTGCTTCTTGACGATGATGATCGTGACGAGATTGACACGCTTGGCGGGCTTGTCTGTGCGGTTGCCGGGCGTGTGCCGGGGCGTGGCGAGGTGGTGCGCCATCCCACGGGGCTGCGCTTTGAGGTCATTGACGGAGACCCGCGACGCCTCGCCATGGTGAAAATCCACGGCGTCAATCGGGCGGCCCTCGCTGCAGGTGACTAAACAGTCCCGACGTTATTATCTTCTATGCCTGCTGGCAGGCGCGGCAGCATCGCTGTGCCTGCCGCCGTTCGGGCTCGTGCCGTTGGTGGTGACCCTGTCCTGGCCAGCGCTGTGTATTGCCCGCACAGACCGTGTACGTACGGCGCTGCTGACCGGGTGGGTGGCCGGATTTGGATGGTTCCTTGCGTCAACCTGGTGGATTGCTGCATCAATGGTTGCCGGTGACACGGGGCACTGGCCGTTTCTGCCGCTGGCGGTGGTGTTCGTTCCGCTGATTCTGTCCCTGTTCTGGGCAGCCGCGGCCGGCATCAGCTGGCGGCTTGGCAAACGGGCAGATACAAGATTGCTGTGGTTTGTGGTCATGCTGGCGGGTTTTGAATGGGCGCGCGGCTATGTGGCGACAGGCTTTCCGTGGAATGCACCGGGCTATCTTTTCTCGGCCCATCTGTCGTTGTTGCAGAGCGCCAGTGTTCTGGGTCTGTATGGATTGAATCTGGTCGCTGTGATTGTCGCGATGATCCCGGCTTTCTGGGTGATGGGCTGGCGGCGCACGGCCATTGTGGCGGGTGCGATCCTGCCGCTTGTCGCGATTGGCGGTATGGTCCGCCTTGCCAGCGATGAGATCAGCGGCGTGGCTGATCTGGCTATGGGTGAGCCAAAACAGGTGCGGCCAAAACAGGTGAGACTGGTGCAGCCAGACATACCACAGAATGAAAAATGGAACCGGGAGAAGCGACCGGCGCATCTTCAGCGCCTCATAGAGCTGTCGTCAGGCACATTGCCCATACCGCAGCTTGTCATCTGGCCGGAGACAGCATTTGCCGGTCTGCTGGGTGCCGAGAGGGAGCTGTTCACAAAAACGGTTGCCAGCGCCCTTCCCTATGACGGATTGCTAGTCACTGGCGTGCCGCGCCGGCACAGCCGCTTCCTGTTGCTGAATTCTGCCGTTCTGGTGCAGCCCGATGGTGAGATCAGGGAAAGCTATGACAAGCAGAGGCTGGTTCCATTTGGTGAGTATTTTCCATTTCGCGACCTGTTTCCATTTGCAACCGCGATTGTTGGTCCGATGGATTACCGGCATGGCACATCGCGCACACCGTTTACATTGCAGCATTACGGGTTGGTGCAGCCGCTGATCTGCTATGAGGTGATTTTTCCGGGCATCGTCTCGCAAACCGAACCGCGGCCAGACATTCTGGTGAATCTGACAAATGACGCCTGGTTTGGTGGCACGCCTGGCCCCTATCAGCATCTGGAACAGGCCCGCATGCGCGCGGTCGAGGAAGGCATCCCGCTGCTGCGTGTTGCCAATACGGGCGTTTCCGCGGGTTTTGATGCCTATGGCCGGACGCTGGCGCGCATTGATATGGACCAGGCAGGCTTTGTTGATGTGAATGTGCCAGACCCGCTGGCACCGACCTTCTATGCAATCTGGGGTGAAACACTTCTTTCCATCGGGTTGTTGCTGCTTGCAGTCCGCACCATCAATCTTGACCGCAAACGCAGTTTGAGGCAGTAGATATCCCAGCAACCAATTGGAGCACATTATGGCCTTCCTTTTTACCTCGGAGTCTGTTTCCGAGGGCCATCCCGACAAGCTGTGTGACCGCGTATCCGACACCGTTCTGGACCTGTTTCTGGCGGCGGACCCCGAGGCGCGCGTGGCGTGTGAAACCTTTGCCACAACAAATCGCGTAATCATTGGTGGTGAGGTCAGGGCAACAGACGCAAAGATGCCAGCCATTCTTGACGGGATCGAGGCGGCAGTGCGCGGGGCGATTGCCGACATCGGATACGAGCAAGACGAATTTCACCACGCGCATCTGGAATTCCAGAATTATCTCCACAAGCAATCGACCGACATCGCGATGGGTGTTGATTCAGGCGACAACAAGGATGAAGGCGCTGGCGACCAGGGCCTGATGTTCGGCTATGCCTGCCGCGAAACCGATATGTTGATGCCGGCCGCGATCCACTATTCGCATCAGATACTGAAACGCCTCGCTGAAATTCGAAAGGCGGATGCTGACTCGATCCTTGGGCCGGATTCAAAAAGCCAGATCACCCTTGTCTATGATGACAATGGCAATCCGACAGGCGCCCACAAGGTGGTGCTGTCAACGCAGCATGCCGCGGCCGCAAGCCAGTCCGACATCCGCAAGCTGGTCACGCCGGTCATCGCCGATATCCTGCCAGACGGGTGGATGGTTGATGATGCTGATCTGCTGGTGAATCCGACTGGCAATTTCGTGATTGGCGGGCCTGATGGTGATGCCGGACTGACCGGTCGCAAGATCATTGTCGATACCTATGGCGGTGCTGCGCCGCATGGCGGCGGGGCATTTTCCGGTAAAGACCCGACAAAGGTTGACCGGTCTGCAGCCTATGCCGCGCGGTATCTTGCCAAAAATGTTGTTGCTGCCGGCCTTGCCGACCGCTGTACGATCCAGCTTGCCTATGCGATCGGCGTGGCGGAACCGGTATCGGTCTATGCCAACACCCATGGCTCCGGCAAAGTGGCAGACAGCCATCTGGAAAAGACGCTGATTGATCTGGTGCCAATGACCCCGCGCAACATCCGCGAGCATCTGGGACTGAACAAGCCGATTTACACACCAAGCGCGGCCTATGGTCATTTCGGGCGCACCGCAGGTGAGGCCGGTCCGGGCACCTTCAGCTGGGAAGCCACCGACCTTGCCGACCGTCTGGCGGCGGCTGTCTGATCAGACGGCACGGCATCACCGGATATCTGCCTGATGTGTCCCAGCCAAAGCCATTACGGCCAAAGCCATCACAGTAATAACAATCAGGTAACACCATCAGGGCCGACAGGGCGGACAGCATGATCCCGGACACACCGCAATTTTATGGCCGTCGCAAAGGCCGGCGGTTGCGGCCTGCCATGCAGGGGTTGATGGAGACGATGCTGCCAGAGCTGCGTCTTGATCCGCATCAGCCGCTGGCAGCCCAGTTCGCCGCGTCAGAACGCGATATTTTCCTGGAGATCGGGTTTGGTGGCGGGGAGAATCTGGCCGCAATGGCCGGGGCGCGGCCGGCAGACGGCTTTATCGGCGCTGAACCGTTCGTGAATGGCGTCGCCAGTCTGGTGCGCCATATCCATCAAGCCGCAAGCCATGATGCCGAAGATACCGGTGCTGAAAGCACGGATGCCGCGAATGACGGTAATGGATTGGGAAACATCCGGATCTGGGATGATGACATCCGTCTGGTCCTGCCGCATCTGGCGGATGCCAGCCTGGCGGGTGCATATGTTCTGTTCCCCGACCCGTGGCCAAAACACCGGCATGGTGCCCGGCGCATTCTGCATCCCCCGATGCTGGATCATCTGGCCCGGCTGATCCGCCCCGGTGGCAAGCTGGTTCTGGCCAGCGATCATCCTGTGGCCAAGCTGTGGCTTTTGCAGCTGACAATGGCGCATCCTGATTTTCAGTGGACAGCGCGCCGCCCGGCCGACTGGCGGGAGATGCCGGATGAGCTGAACGCAACGCGCTATATGAAAAAGGCAGAGCGTGAATTGCGGGTGCCAAGCTGGTTTGTGTTCCGGCGGAACGGCGCATAGGCATTTCCAACTTGCCTAAGAATGGCTGTGGGACTATACAGGTGTCAGAAAAATGCTGTCGAACAAGACGGTGGGCCGCTGGCCCACTTTTTTATTGCCTGATGACGGGTTCATTGCCGGAAGACTGGCAGTCCCATGACCGCGGCGTTTTTTGGTCCGGTCGGCGGTGATGCAGGGTCGGGCATGACAGCGCAGTAGCAATTTGCACAGGATATAACGTGGTTGAATCGCGTATCAGCCAGATCATTGAAGGGGCGGTAACCGATCTTGGTTATCATCTCGTGCGTGTGCAGTTTTCGGGCGCAAAGAGTGGCCGGGCGCAGCTGCAGATCATGGCCGAGCCGGTAGAACAGCGCGAGATGACCGTTGAGGATTGCGAGACGGTGAGCCGGCATGTGGCAGCGTTGCTGGATGTTGAGGACCCGATCGGCGATGCGTATGTATTGGAGGTCAGTTCGCCCGGGCTTGATCGGCCACTTACACGCATTGAGGACTATGAGCGCTTCAACGGCGAGCTGGCGAAGATCACCCTGCGCCTGATGCTGGATGGCAGACGGCGTTTCAATGGGCGGCTTGCCGGGTTTGACGAGGCTGGAAAGATCATTCTCGAAACCAGCTTTGGCCGATTCGCGTTCGCTTTTGACGAAATTGACTCGGCGCGGATCGATCCGGCCGAGATTTTTGCCCGCGAATCGGCACGGCAGAACTGAACGAATAACAGACAGACAGGTAACAGGACGATGGATACCTCATCAATTCCAGGACTTGAACTTATCCAGGTGGCAGATGTTGTCGCGCGTGAAAAATCGATTGACCGGGAAGAGGTCATGGCGGCGATGGAAGAAGCCATTCAGAAGGCGGGTCGGGCCAAATACGGTCTTGATCGCGATATTCGCGCGATGATCGACCGCAAAAGTGGTGCCATCACCCTCGAACGCTGGATCGAAGTGGTTGAAGAGGTCGAGGATGATGAAACCCAGATGAGCCTTGAAGACGGCACCAAACAGACACCGCCCCTGGCGGCCGGTGAGTTCTGGCGACAGTCTTTGCCGCCGATCGAGTTCGGACGGATTGCCGCGCAAACCGCCAAGCAGGTGATTTCGCAAAAGGTGCGCGACGCCGAACGCGCCCGCCAGTTCGAAGAATACAAGGACCGTGTTGGTGAAATCGTCGTTGGTACGGTGAAACGCGCCGAAAGCTATTCGATCACTGTTGATCTGGGACGCGCCGAGGCGGTGATCCGCCGTGAAGAAATGATCCCGCGCGAAAATCTGCGCCAGGGTGACCGCGTGCGCGCCTATATCATTGATGTGCGCGAAGAGCCGCGCGGCCCGCAGATTTTCCTGTCGCGCGCCTGTAACGAGTTCATGGCCAAGCTGTTTACCCAGGAAGTGCCGGAAATTTATGACGGCATCATCGAGATCAAGGGCGTCGCCCGTGAGGCTGGCAGCCGGGCAAAGATTGCCGTGCTGTCCAACGATCCGGGGATTGATCCGGTTGGTGCCTGTGTCGGTATGCGCGGTAGCCGGGTGCAGTCGGTTGTTGGTGAATTGCAGGGCGAGAAGGTCGAGATCATCCCCTATATCGAAGAGCCGGCAGCGTTTGTGGTGAATGCACTGGCACCGGCCGAGGTCAGCAAGGTGGTGATGGATGAGGTGACCGGCCGTATGGAGGTCGTGGTTCCTGAAGATCAGCTGAGCCTTGCCATTGGCCGGCGCGGTCAGAATGTGCGCCTGGCCTCGCAATTGTCGGGCTGGTACATTGATATCCTGACCGAGGCTGAGGAATCCGAACGCCGTCAGGAAGAATTCCGTACGCGCTCATCACGCTTCATCGAAGCGCTGAACATCGATGATGTGATTGCGCATCTGCTGGTGGCAGAAGGGTTTGTCCTGCCAGAGGAAATTGCCGAAACACCGATCAATGAGCTGGCGACGATTCAGGGATTTGATGAAAGCATTGCCGAGGAGCTGCAGGCCCGGGCGGTCGAATTTGTCGAGCGGGAAGCGCAGCGTATCAACGAGGCGCTGGATTCGCTGAAAGTTTCGGATGATCTGCGGGGCTTTGAATATATCAGCCTTGGCATGATGCTGAAGCTCGCCGAGAACGGCATTCTGACACTTGATGATCTTGCCGATCTCGACAATAAGGAGCTTGTCGAGCTGTTGTCCGAACACGGGCTTGAAGATGACACCGAGGCTGGTGACATTATCATGGCAGCGCGTGCCCACTGGTTTGCCGATGAGGAAGCGGAGGCCGCGCTGGCTGCCGATTCCGAAACGGCCGACAGCTAGGACCATGGGCGGGATCGCGCATGGCAGACCGTACCTGCATTGTTACCGGAGCTACACTTCCGCGTGACCAGCTGATCCGGATCGTGTCCGGACCGGACGGTATGGCTGTTGTTGATCTCGCTGAAAAGCTGCCGGGTCGCGGCGTCTGGGTGTCGAACAGCGCTGATGCGCTGCGACAGGCGGCCGACCGCAAGCTGCTGAAACGCGCCATTGACGCACAGTTTGGTGATATCGAAGACACGCTTTTGCAGGTTGGCGTGCTTATGTGCAGCCGTGCCGTGGCAACGGCCGCTATGGCGCGCCGCGCCGGTGCGCTGATGGGTGGTGCCGGCAAGCTGGCGGCGGAAGGCGTGTTTCAGGGGCTGCTTGCGGCCCCGGACGCGTCCGAGCGGGAATTCAACAAACTGGCATCGCGTCTTGAAGTGACATGGACAAGCCGCGCACTTGATGCTGAGGCGTTGGGACAGATATGTGGCCGGCCCAGTCTGGCCTTTGCCGCCATTCGGGGCGGCAACGCTGCAAAGATGGCGGAAAAACTGAGATTTGAAGTCATGCGGCTGGAAAGGTTTTATACCTCTTCGGCTTGTCATGCGAGGTGATACCAGTGTATCACCATGCGCAAACGGGTCGGGCGCCTTGTGGCAGAAATGCCGACATTGCCAAGGGGTCCGGTCAGGAAAGGGTTCGCGATGAGTGACGAAAGCGGCAAATCAAAGAAACTCAGCCTGTCAGGCAACAAACTGACCTTGGGCGGGGTTGATGCCGGACAGATGCGCGCCGGGGCCACAGCTGGAGGCCGCCGTACCGTGCAGGTTGAGGTTCGTCGCAAGCGTGCGCCAGCCGCACCGCACCGTACACCCGCCGCACCACAGGCAGAACCGGCACCGCCGCCGCAGGCTGCGCCAGCCCAGCCAGCACCTTCGTCTGTTGAGGCGGATGACAAGCTGACCGCACAGGAACGCGCCGCACGCGTTCGTGCGCTGCAGGAAGGTCTGAAGAAACCCGATGCCGATGCCGCAGCGGGTGGCGCAGCAGCTGCATCTGATGCCGATATGCCCGCAGCGGACGTGGCTGCCACAGACGGCGCGGTGCAAGCTGACGCCGCCGCGGATGCTGCTGCCGATGCAGAGACCAAGACAGAATTGGAAACACCTGCTGCACCGCTTGACCCGGCCGAGGCGCGCCGCGCCGCCGAGCTTGCCGAATTGCGCGAGATCGAGGCCGAGGAAGAGCGCCGCCGCGGCGAGGAAAGCCGCAAGCTGTCAGAGGCAAATGCCCGCCGCAACACACCGGAAACAGCAGCCCCGGCCGCACGTCCGGCAAATGACACAGCCAGCGAGCCGTTCGGGCGTCGTCGTCGTCAGGCAGAAGAGGTGCAGGCACGCCGTCCGGCAGCCCCGCGCCGCGATGGGCCGGGCCGCCGCCAATCAGGCAAGATGACCATTACCCAGGCGCTGTCAGGTGACGAGCAGCGGCGTCAGCGCTCGCTGGCATCTGTCCGTCGTCAGCGCGAAAAGGCGCGGATGCGGGATGAGCAGCCGCAGGCAAAACAGGTGCGGGACGTGATTATCCCGGATACCATTTCGGTCACCGAACTTGCCAACCGGATGGCAGAGCGCACAGCTGATGTTGTCAAGGAACTGATGAAGCTTGGCGTGATGGCCACGGCAACCCAGACGGTTGACGGTGAAACCGCCGAGCTGATTGCGCAGGAACTGGGCCACCGGGCGCAGCGCGTATCGGAATCCGACGTTGAAAGCGGGCTGGAAGGTGCCGATGACGAGGATGGCAGCCTGAAGTCACGGCCGCCGGTTGTCACGGTCATGGGCCATGTCGATCACGGCAAGACAAGTCTTCTGGACGCGATTCGCCGTACCGATGTGGCGACAGGCGAATCCGGGGGTATCACCCAGCATATCGGTGCCTATCAGATCAATACCGTTTCCGGAAATCTTATCACTTTTATCGATACACCCGGTCATGAGGCGTTTACCGAAATGCGGTCTCGGGGGGCCAACATCACCGACATCGTGATCCTTGTTGTGGCTGCCGATGATTCGGTGATGATGCAGACGGTCGAGGCGATCAACCATGCCAAGGCTGCAAAGTGCCCGGTGATTGTCGCGGTCAATAAATGTGACAAGCCGGAAGCTGATCCCAAGCGGGTCCGCAATGATCTGTTACAGCATGAAATCATCACCGAGGATTTTGGTGGCGATGTGCTGTGCGTTGATGTGTCAGCGGTGACGGGCCAGGGGCTCGACAAGCTGGAAGAAGCGATCATGCTGCAGGCCGAATTGCTGGAGCTGCGCGCCAATCCGGATCGCGCCGCAACCGGCGTTGTTGTCGAGGCGAAGGTCGAACGCGGCCGCGGGTCTGTGGCGACGCTGCTGGTTCAGCGCGGCACCCTGAAGCAGGGCGATATCTTTGTCATCGGTGCGGAAAGCGGCCGGGTACGGGCGCTGCTGGATGATCGTGGTCAGAAGCTGGAATCTGCAACACCGGGTCAGCCGGTCGAGATCCTGGGTCTGGATGGTACGCCGATGGCCGGCGACAGCTGTGTTGTTGTCGAAAGTGAAGGACGGGCCCGCGAAATTGCCGAATATCGGACCCGCCAGCTGAAAGAGCGTGAGGCCGCGCGCGGCGCACGTGGGTCGGTTGAGCAGATGCTGTCGGCAATCGCTGCCGGTGAGGCGGAAGAGCTGCCGGTTGTCATCAAGACCGATGTGCATGGTTCGCTTGAGGCGATCAGGGTGGCGCTGGAGAAGCTTGGCACCGATCAGGTCAAGGTGCGTATCCTGTCTTCAGGCGTTGGCGCGATCAGCGAATCGGATATCTCGCTGTCCAGCGCATCGAATGCCATTGTGATCGGCTTTAATGTGCGGGCAATCCCGCAGGCGCGTGACCTTGCCAAGCGTGACGGTGTGGAAATTCGCTATCACTCGATCATCTATGAGCTGATTGACGAGGTGAAGGCTGCGATGGGCGGACTTCTCAGCCCTGATACGCAGGAAGATTTCATTGGCTATGCCGAAATTCGCCAGGTATTCGGTGTCTCGAAGGTTGGCAAGGTTGCCGGTTGTTACGTTACCGAGGGCGTTATCAAGCGCGGATGCAAGGTGCGTCTGCTGCGTGACAATGTGGTGATGCATGAAGGTTCGCTGAAAACGCTCAAGCGCTTCAAGGACGAGGTCAAGGACGTGCGTGAAGGGTTTGAGTGCGGCATGGGGTTCGAGAATTATTCGGACATCCAGGAAGGCGACATGATCGAGTGTTTCGAGCTGCGCGAGGTTGCGCGTACACTCGACTGATCATCGCCGCATTCTGCAAGCGGGAGTATAGCCATGGCCGGGAAATCAAGGCGTTCGGTGTCATCAAACATGCCGAGCCAGCGCCAGCTGCGCGTTGGTGAAACCTTGCGGCATGCGCTGTCGGAAATACTGGTGCGCGACAATTTCTTCGATCCGGATCTCGAGAACAGTTCGATCACGATTTCCGAAATTTCAGTCAGCCCCGATTTATCGAATGCCCGCGTTTATACTATGCCGCTGGGGGGCAAGAATGCCGAAATCATTCTGCCGGCATTGAACCGGCTGGCACCGATCATCCAGCGTGAAGTGGCCGCCCGTGTACATTTGCGCCGCGTGCCAAAACTGAAATTCATGCTTGATGACAGCTTCGAGAACGCCGCACGCATGAATGTTGTGTTCAACAATATTCGCCAGCAGGACGGCTGAACGGACCGGACCGGCTGCATGGCATCACGCAAAGGCAATCCGGTTCATGGCTGGGTCATTCTGGACAAGCCGGAAGGGATCAGCTCATCGCGGGCTGTCGGCATTGTGCGGAAGGTGTTTTCGGCGGCCAAGGCCGGCCATGGTGGTACGCTTGATCCGCTGGCGACAGGGGTGCTGCCGATCGCCCTTGGGGAGGCCACCAAAACTGCATCCTTTGCCATGCAGGGCAGCAAAAGCTATGCCTTTACCATTGCCTTTGGCGCGCAAACGCAGACCGATGACCGCGAGGGTGAGGTGGTCTTCGAGAGCGATGCCCGGCCAACACGCGCGATGATTGAGGCTGTATTGCCGCGTTTCACCGGTGATATCAGCCAGCGCCCGCCAATTTTCTCGGCCATCAAGCTGGATGGCACCCGTGCCTATGATATTGCGCGCAAGGCCATTGCCGACGGCGAGCCGGATCTGCCGGAACTGGACGCGCGGCCGGTCAGAATCGACAGTCTGGAACTGGACGAGGTGCCGGAATCTGACATGACAGATGATCTGGCTGGGTATAATGCGGCCAGCTTTATCGTTACCTGTGGCAAGGGCACCTATATCCGCTCGCTGGCCCGTGATATCGCGCTTGCTGTGGGCAGTGCCGGGCATGTCAGCCGCTTGCGACGCCTGTCGGTTGGCCCCTTTTCGCATATCGATGCGATTTCACTGGATTTTTTGGAAGGCGTGAAGCATAGTGCCGCCGCTTTCGAGCATCTGAAGCCTGTTACGAGCGCGCTGGACGACATCCCGGCGGTGCCCGTTTCGGCAGAAGAGGCGGCAAAACTCCGTCACGGACAGACACTGCCGGCGCTGGGCCCTTCGGCTCTCGCCAGATTTTCAGCAGTCAGCACGTCCGGTGTAGGTGTGGCGCTTGCCAGAAGCGTTCCTGTGGCGCTGGTTACGGTTCAATCAGGCCAGCTGCAGCCGCTGCGTGTTTTTAATCTTTGATCCACATAAGTGGATGAAACCAAAGGAGGTTTCGATGTCGATTACAAGTGAGCGTACAGCCGAACTGATCAAGGAATTTGGCAAGTCAGATACGGATTCAGGCTCTGCGACCGTACAGGTTGCCATTCTGACCGAGCGTATCGTCAATCTGACCGAGCATCTGAAGACGCACAAAAAGGATTTCGGTTCGCGCCGTGGTCTTTTGTCGATGGTTGGCCAGCGTCGTAGCCTGCTTGATTATATCAAGGCCGGCGATGAGTCCGCCTACAAGGACCTGATCGCGCGTCTTGGCCTGCGCCGTTAGGCATTCGTCATATCGCATTATAGAAAAAACTGAGACCGGCTGGCCGCTGCACGGCGTCAGGCCGGTCTTTTCACGTGGGGAAGGCGGATTAAAGCGCGTCCTCCGGCCAGCGTAGTATGGCGCATGCCATGGCATGTGCCGCAGACCATTTCCTGTTTGCTTTTTTCAGGGTCACGTGTCACAACAGCGCCGAGACAAGAAGCTAGGAACCAAGCCCGGGCCCGGACAAGATGTGACGGGGGGCCCAAACGATACCGACGCGGACCGAGCGTCGATCGCCATACCCCCACAATATCATCGCTTGCTCTTGCCGGATGACTGCGTGTCACCGGCTCCAGTTTTTCTGGAACCCGTCCTGCCCGGCATGATGATGAAAGAGACATAAAACTGATGTTCAAGATTTTCCGGAAAGAACTGGACTGGAATGGCACCCCGCTTGTCATGGAGACAGGCAAGGTGGCACGGCAGGCCGATGGCGCTGTCATGGTCAGCCTTGGTGAAACCACCGTTCTTTGTACTGCCGTCGCGGCGCACAGCCCGAAGCCGGGTCAGGATTTTTTCCCCCTGACAGTGAATTACCAGGAAAAGGCGTTCGCCGCCGGCAAAATTCCGGGAGGCTTCTTCAAGCGTGAAGGTCGCCCGTCCGAGAATGAAACCCTTGTCAGCCGCCTGATCGACAGACCGATCCGGCCGCTGTTCCCCTCCTCCTTCAAATGCGAGACCCAGGTCATCTGTACCGTGCTGGCGCATGATATGGAGAACAACCCCGACATCGCCGCGATGATCGGTGCCTCGGCAGCATTGTGCCTGTCGGGTGTGCCTTTCTTTGGCCCGATCGCCGCCGCACGTGTTGGCTGGATCGATGGCGAATATGTGCTGAACCCGACCGTGGCACAGATGGATGACACCGATCTTGATCTGGTCCTCGCCGGCACACTGGAAGGTGTGCTGATGGTGGAATCCGAAGCGCAGGAGCTGTCTGAAGAGATCATGCTCGGCGCGGTGAATTTCGGCCATACAGCGATGAAGCCGGTGATCGATGCGATTATCGAACTTGCTGAATCCTGTGCAAAAGAGCCGCGTGCCCTTCCTGAAGAGCCACCTGAAACTGATGAAATCAAGGCCGTCATTGACGGTTTTGACAAGCAGTTCACCGCCGCCTACAAGCTGGCCGACAAGTCAGAGCGTCAAGCGGCGCTTGGCGAAGTGCGCAGCGCGGTAAAGGAAAAGCTCGGTGATGCGTATGACGGGGTGCTGGTTGGCAGCCTGATCAAGGGCAAGGAAGCTGATATCGTCCGTGGATCGATCCTGAAAACCGGTCACCGGATTGATGGTCGTGATACCAAGACGGTTCGCCAGATTGTTGCCGAAGCCGGATTCCTGCCACGCGCGCATGGCTCTGCCCTGTTTACCCGCGGTGAAACCCAGGCCATGGTTGTGGCCACACTGGGCACCGGTCAGGATGAGCAAATCATCGACGCGCTGGTTGGTGAAAGCCGCTCCAACTTCATGCTGCATTATAATTTCCCGCCTTATTCGGTGGGTGAGGCAGGGCGTGTCGGATCACCCGGACGCCGTGAAATTGGTCATGGCAAGCTGGCATGGCGTGCCTTGCGGCCCTTGCTGCCAAGCAAGGAAGATTTCCCCTACACTGTTCGCCTTGTGTCAGAGATCACCGAGTCAAACGGGTCATCATCGATGGCAACCGTATGTGGTGGATCGCTGGCACTGATGGATGCCGGTGTGCCGCTTGATCGTCCGGTGGCGGGTATCGCCATGGGCCTGATCAAGGAAGACGATGATTTTGCCGTGCTGTCTGACATCCTTGGTGATGAGGATCATCTTGGTGACATGGACTTCAAGGTGGCTGGCTCGAAAGAGGGCGTGACCTCGTTGCAGATGGATATCAAGATCACCTCGATCACACCCGAGATCATGGAGATCGCGCTGGAACAGGCGCGTGAAGGCCGTGTTCATATTCTGGGTGAAATGTCCAAAGCGCTGACATCGGCGCGTGACGGTCTTGCTGACAGCGCACCGAAAATCACCACCCTGTCGATTCCGGTCGACAAGATTCGTGACATTATCGGGCCGGGTGGCAAGATCATCCGTGAAATCTGTGAAACCACCGGCGCCAAGATCGATATCGATGATGATGGCACTGTCAAGGTGGCTGCTGTTACCGGCGAGTCAGGTGAAGCGGCGGTTGCGCGGATCAGGGACATCGTTGCCGAGCCTGAGCTCGGCGTGATCTATAACGGCACCGTGGTGAAGACCGTTGATTTCGGCGCTTTTGTCAATTTCCTGGGGGCCAAGGACGGTCTTGTGCATATCTCCGAATTGCAGAACGGACGGACTGAAAAGACCACCGATATCTGCAAGGAAGGCGATACCGTCAAGGTGAAGGTCATTGGCTTTGATGATCGCGGCAAGGTCAAGCTGTCGATGAAGCGCGTTGATCAGGACACCGGTGCCGATCTGGAAGCCGAAGAGGCCGAATAAGCCTGTTGCAAACAGGTGAACGAACACAAAGGGCGGCCATCTGGCCGCCCTTTTTTGTGGCTGACTTCCTGACCGGGCAGGCTATTCGGTCTTTTCAGGCGGGACGGCAACCGTGTTGAAACCGCCATCAACAAAATGCACCTCACCGGTCACACCGCTGGACAAGTCCGAGATCAGATAGAGGCCTGAGCGCCCGACCTCGTCAATCGCCGGATTGCGGCCAAGAGGCGCGCTGTCTTCGGAATGCCGATAGATATGGCGTGCACCGGTAATCGCGGCCCCGGCCAGTGTTTTCATCGGGCCCGCAGACATTGCATTTACCCGGATATTCTGGCCGCCGAGATCAACAGCGAGATAGCGCACCGAGGATTCCAGCGCGGCCTTGGCAACACCCATCACATTATAGTTCGGCGAAATGCGCTGCGCCCCGATATAGCTGAGCGTCAGCAGTGCCCCGCCATCCGGCATCATGCCGCGCGCCGCCTGTGCCACCTCGGTAAAGGAAAAGGCCGATATCATCATCGTTTCATTGAAGTTGCGCCGGCTGGTATTCAGATACCCGCCTTTCAGCTCGTCCTTGTCGGAAAAGGCCAGCGCGTGAACAACGAAGTCAATGCTGGACCAGTGTCCGGCAAGCCAGTCAAAGGCAGTCGCAACCGCGCCTTCATGCGCAACATCGCATTCAACCATCAAATCCGAGCCGACTGATTCGGCCAGCGGACGAAGGCGTTTGCCAAACCCCTCCATCTGATAGGTGAAGGCCAGATCGGCACCATGCTCGGCAGCGGCAGCGGCAATGCCCCAGGCGCTGGAGCGTTCATTGGCAACGCCCATGATCAGGCCGCGCTTTCCGGCAAGAAGACCGCTTGCCATATCAGATTTTCCGCAGGGCCAGCGTGGCGTTTGTGCCACCAAAGCCAAAGGAGTTGGAGAGCGCCAAGGAGATGCTGGCATCATCAACGCGGCTGGTCGGCACCGGTATATCGCCAATCGCCGGATCAGGGTTTTCGATATTTGCCGAGCCGGCAATGAAACCCTGCTGCATCATGATGATGGTGTAGATGGCCTCCTGAACACCGGTCGCACCAAGCGAGTGACCGGTCAGCGACTTTGTTGATGTCACGGTCGGCAGATACCCGCGCGGTTCGAACACTTCACGCACCGCTTCAAGTTCCTTGATGTCACCGACCGGTGTGGATGTGCCATGCGCATTGATGTAATCGACCTTGTCGGTCAGGCCCTTGCCATCGAAGCCGGCCAGCGCCAGTTCCATGCAACGGACAGCGCCCTCACCAGACGGGGCGACCATGTCATGGCCATCCGAATTCGCCCCATAGCCGACAATTTCGGCGTAGATTTTCGCACCGCGCGCCAGCGCATGCTCCATATCCTCAACCACAACCATGCCGCCGCCGCCAGCAATGACAAAGCCGTCACGGTCCTGGTCATAGGCGCGCGAGGCGCGTTCGGGCGTGTCGTTATATTTTGATGACATGGCCCCCATGGCGTCAAACAGCACCGACAGGGTCCAGTGAAGCTCCTCACCGCCGCCGGCAAAGACAATGTCCTGGCTGCCATTGCGGATGGCATCAACGGCTGACGAAATACAATGCGCCGAGGTTGAACAGGCAGAGGTGATGGAAAAATTCAGCCCCTTGATCTTGAAGAAGGTGGCAATGCAGGCCGAGACAGTCGACGACATGCAGCGCGGCACCATGTAGGGGCCAATCCGCTTCGGGCCTTTTTCGCGCGTTGTGTCGAAAGCCTGCAACATATTGGCAGTAGAAGGGCCGCCGGAACCGGCGATCAGCCCGGTCCGCGGGTTTGATACCAGCTCTTCGGGAAGGCCGGAATCGGCAATGGCCTGTTCCATCGACAGCACGGCATAGGCTGCGCCTTCACCCATGAAGCGAAGCTGCTTGCGATCGATATGTTCGGCCACATCCATTTTGACCGTCCCGTGAACCTGACTGCGGAAACCAAGCTCGGTATATTCGGGGGCGTGGACAATGCCCGATCGCCCTTCACGAAGCGACGCGGTGACTTCATCCACATTATTGCCGATGGATGAGACAATACCGATGCCGGTAATGGCGACTCTGCGCATGATCAGCCCTCCTCGGATTTGAACAGGCCAACGCGAATGTCGTTGGCCTCGAAAACAGTCTCGCCATCGCAGATCACGCGTCCATCGGCGATGCCCATAATCAGGCGGCGCAGGATGACCCGCTTCATGTCGATTTCAAATGTGACCAGCTTGTTTGTCGGCAGAATCTGGCCGGTGAATTTGACTTCACCAACAGACAGCGCACGTCCGCGCCCCTCACCGCCTGACCAGCCGAGAAAAAAGCCGACAAGCTGCCATAACGCGTCCATGCCAAGGCAGCCGGGCATGACCGGGTCGCCCTGAAAGTGGCAGGGAAAGAACCACAGGTCCGGATTAATATCCAATTCCGCCCGAATGAGCCCCTTGTCATGGGGTCCACCTGTATCAGTGATGTTCGTGATCCGGTCACACATCAGCATCGGCGGCAGGGGCAATTGCGGGTTTCCCGGCCCGAACATCTCGCCTTTTGCACAGCTGATGAGATCGTTGTAATCAAATGAATTTTGCTGCATTGGCGGCATTTTGAAGTTCCCTGATTTTTGTCGGTTGGATGATGCATTCCTGCACCCGTTTCCAGCGCCGACGGTCCCCCAAAAAAGCACGGAATGGGCGTCTGCGCCAAGGCCTTATTGACAAGTTGCGCGCAACCCATCATTTTCACCGCGTGATGAGTGATGCAATCGATTCGCTATTGAGCGGGGACAATACGTCCACACTGGTAACAAGGCTCCGCGACGCCGGCCTGCGGCCGACGCGTCAGCGCCTTGCGCTTGCGGCTTTACTGCTTGATGGGCAGCACCGCCATGTGTCGGCTGACAGCCTGACCCGTGACGTTCTGGCCACTGGCGAACAGATGGCGCTGGGCACTGTCTACAACACGCTGAACCAGTTTACCGAAGCCGGGCTTTTGCGCCGCGTTACCGTGCATAATGAGCACAGCGTGTTTGATACCAACACCGATCATCATCACCATTTCTATGATGCCGAGAATGATCAGCTGTTCGATATTCCGGCCGGTCTGGTGCAGCTTGCCGGCCTGCCTGATGCGCCTGACGGGCACAGCATCGATGCTGTCAATGTACTGATACATATTTCACCTGAAACCAATTAAGGCCGCAGGTGGTGTAAATCGGGTGTGAAATTTAATCAGGCGTGATGAACGCCAGCTGAATGTGGCATTCTGTCCAGTTTAAAACCATTCCAATCAGCTTGACCTGCGCGGTGCAGGTTCATAAAATCAGATACGGGTGAAGTAAGGTCGATCGCGTCGGCCCATCGCAATTCCCGTTTCGAATTCGGAGAGATTCATGAACGAACAAAACAAGTGCCCGGTGATGCATGGCGGCATCAAACATACCACTTTCGGGGTCCGGTCAAACCGTGACTGGTGGCCAAAGCAGCTGAACCTGAAAATCCTGCATCAGAATTCGGCCCTGTCGAATCCGATGGCGCGGGACTTCAATTATGCCGAAGCGTTCAAGACGATTGATCTTGAGGCATTGCGCAAGGATCTGTTCGACCTGATGACAGATTCGCAGGAATGGTGGCCGGCAGATTACGGTCATTATGGCCCCTTCTTCGTTCGCATGGCATGGCACAGTGCAGGCACATACCGGACCGGTGACGGTCGTGGCGGTGCCGGTGCGGGCACCCTTCGGTTTGCCCCGCTGAACAGCTGGCCCGACAATGGCAACCTGGACAAGGCGCGCCGTCTTCTGTGGCCGATCAAGCAGAAATATGGTGAGGCGCTGTCCTGGGCTGACCTGATGGTCTTTACAGGCAACTGTGCGATGGAATCTATGGGCTTCAAGACATTCGGTTTCTCGGGCGGTCGTGAAGATGTGTTCGAGCCGGAAGAAGATATCTATTGGGGCGCAGAAGACACCTGGCTTGATGACAAGCGCTACACCGGTGACCGCGAGCTGGAAAACCCGCTTGCTGCTGTGCAGATGGGACTGATCTATGTGAATCCGGAAGGCCCGAATGGCAAGCCGGACCCGATGGCATCAGCACGCGATATTCGCGAGACATTCGCCCGCATGGCAATGAATGACGAAGAGACTGTGGCGCTTGTGGCTGGTGGTCATACCTTTGGCAAGACACATGGTGCTGGTGATCCCGGCCTTGTCGGACCTGAGCCGGAAGGCGCAAGCATTCAGGAACAGGGACTTGGCTGGCGCAATGACTTTGGTACCGGCAAAGGTGTTCACACGACAACAAGTGGCCTTGAAGGCGCCTGGACACCAAACCCGATCAAGTGGGACAACGGCTATTTCGATATGCTGTTTGGCTATGAGTGGGAGCTGACAAAGAGCCCGGCAGGTGCCTATCAGTGGACACCGACCGACGCGTCGGCTGGTGCTCTGGTGCCTGACGCGCATGATCCTGAACTTCGTCATGCACCGATGATGGCAACAACCGACATCGCGATGCGCACCGATCCTTCATATCTGGAGATCTCGCGCCGGTTCCACGAGAACATGGACGAGTTCGCCGATGCGTTCGCCCGTGCCTGGTTCAAGCTGACACACCGCGATATGGGGCCAAAGGCCCGCTATGTCGGTGCGGAAGTACCGGCTGAAGACTTGATCTGGCAGGACCCGATCCCGGCCCCTGATTATGCAAAGATCGATGATGCTGATGTGGCGTCGCTGAAAAACGCCATCATGGCCACAGGCCTGTCAGTATCCGAGCTTGTGGGTGCGGCATGGGCGTCAGCCTCAACCTATCGCGGTTCGGACAAGCGTGGCGGTGCCAATGGTGCCCGCCTGCGCCTGACCCCGCAGCGCTACTGGGAGGTCAACCAGCCGGCCCAGCTTGGCAAGGTTCTCGATGCGCTCGAGGGCGTGCAGTCGACATTCAATGCGGCCCAGTCGGGTGGCAAGCAGGTGTCGATGGCTGACCTGATCGTTCTGGGCGGCGCTGCTGCCATCGAGGAGGCTGCCAAGCGTGCGGGCCATGATGTGAGCGTACCGTTCACAGCTGGTCGCGGTGATGCGCTGCAGGAGCAGACCGATATCGAGAGCTTTGCGGTGCTGGAGCCGATGGCTGACGGGTTCCGTAACTACCTGAAGTCGGACTTTGTTGTGTCTGCCGAGGAACTGCTTCTCGACAAGGCGCATCTGATGACCCTGACAGCACCGGAAATGACAGCGCTGGTTGGCGGCATGCGCGTGCTGAATGCGAATACTGACGGTGCGCAGCATGGCGTCTTCACCGATCGTCCGGAAAGCCTGACGAATGACTTTTTCGTTAACCTTCTGGATATGGCTACAGAGTGGAAGCCGGTATCCGAGGCTGAGGATGTCTTTGAAGGCACCGATCGCACCAGTGGTGATGTGAAGTGGACAGGCACACGCGTTGATCTGATCTTCGGATCGAACTCGCAGCTGCGTGCCCTTGCCGAGATATATGCCGGTAATGGCGCCGAAGGCCACTTCATCAGCGACTTTGTTGCGGCCTGGACAAAGGTTATGGATCTTGACCGGTTCGATCTCGCCTGATTGACCGGTAACGGCACATGAATATGAAAACGCCCCGGCTGCAAGGTCGGGGCGTTTTCTGTTGTGCTTGTTTGCGGGACTTGTTTGTGGCGCTTATTTCAGGACTTCGCCTTCAAGCAGACCCCACAAGGCGGTGCGCGACATCCAGCCGCGCGTATCACCTGATGCCACCTTGCACCATTGTGTCGGGCATGATTGCAGTTCCATCAGCGCGTCACGTTCGGCAACGGCAACCAGCGGCGATTCATCGCTTGGCCGTGAATAGATGCGGGCTGACCCGTCGGTGACCAGCGCAAAGCGGCGCAGCGACACAACCGACTGATGCATCCAGCCCGTGTCACCTTTATGGTCGACCACCTTGCGCCACACCTCGAACTCGGCCTCGACCCGCAGCGGCAGTCCCATGCGCCGGTAATGCCAGATCACCGGATATTCCAGACCGGGACCGGCACGCATATTCACCGCGTCCGACTTCAGCGTGACAAAGCGCGGCACCTTCAGGCCGCTGCCACGAACGGTCAGACGTGTCTCTTGCGTATCTGTTGCCGCCTGCGCCGGACTATGCCAGCCACTGACAGGAAAAAACAGGGCGGCCAGCAATGATGCAAGCAGACCCAGCACCGGAAGGCGCAGGCCAGGATGCCAGCTCATTTTATGACCCATGCTTGATTCAGCGCATGCACGCCGACCAAAAATACGGCGCATATCAAAATTTTTTTTCATCTGGCCTTCGTTCTGATAATATGCACGCACGGTGCAGGGCTGTGTAACCGGGTCACTGGCTAAGTCAGGTTGGCAGATTATTATGTTTTTCTGGTCGGCGCCAGAGATGGCTTGCGGCAGCCTTATCGAAGAGTGGGCAAATGAACCAAAAGAAGCCAGTCGTCTTTCTTACAAGGCGACTACCGGAATCTACCGAAACACGCATGCGTGAGCTTTTTGATGCGCATCTTCGTGATCATGACACCCCTCTCAGCCATGCGAAATTATGCGCAGCGGTCCAGAGTGCTGATGTATTGGTGCCGACAGTCACTGACCGGATCGATGCGGATGTGATCGCTGCTGCTGGTGACCAGTTGAAGCTGATCGCGTCTTTCGGGACGGGTGTCGATCATATTGATCTGGCAGCGGCCAAGGCGCGCGGCATCACGGTTACCAACACGCCGGGTGTGTTGACCGAGGATACAGCCGATGTGGCGATGGCATTGATGCTGGCTGTGCCACGGCGAATCGCCGAGGGGAACCAGGTGGCACGTTCAGGTGAATGGACGGGCTGGTCGCCAACAGGCATGCTGGGGCACCGGATCAATGGCAAGCGACTTGGCATTATCGGCATGGGCCGGATTGGCACCGCCGTGGCGCGCCGCGCCCGTGGATTCGGACTGAGCATTCATTATCACAACCGCAAGCCGGTGCATCCCGAGACCGAGGCCGAACTGGAAGCAACCTACTGGGATTCGCTGGACCAGATGCTGGGCCGCGTTGATATCGTCTCGGTGAATTGTCCGCATACGCCGGCGACCAACCATCTTCTGACGCGTGAGCTATTGTCTATGATGCAGCCCTCTGCCTATCTGGTGAACACATCACGCGGTGAGGTGATTGACGAGGCAGCTCTTGCCGATCTTCTGGCTGATCGCCAGATTGCCGGCGCCGGGCTGGATGTCTATGAGGATGAGCCGCGAATCACCACCGCGCTGGTCAGCCTGCCCAATGTTGTATTGCTGCCGCATATCGGCTCGGCGACAATTGAAGGCCGGCTTGAGATGGGTGACAAGGTGATCATCAATATCCAGACATTCTGGGATGGGCACACGCCGCGCGACCGGGTCATCGAGGCAATGCTCTAGGGCAGCAGTTACGCGCTCCCGGTTATGTGCTGCCACCTGGTTATGTGCTGCCAGTTATGTGCTGTCATTTACGTGCTGTCATTTACGTGCTGTCATTTACGTGCTGTCATTTACGTGCTGTCTGGCCCGCTTTCTGGTCCGCTTTCTGGCCCGCTGTGTCAGATCCACATACGGCGCAATCAGCGCGGCGCTGCGTCGTGATATCCATGAAAGACCCGTGCCGGCCATCAAACAGCAGCATATGTCCGGTCAGGCTTGTGCCAAACCCAAGCAGCAATTTTACCGCCTCAAGCGCCTGCATCGCACCGATTATCCCGGTTACCGGCCCCAGAATGCCAGCCTCTGAACAGCCGGGGGCAAGGGCTGCATCTGCTGCATCAGGAAAAACGCACCGATAGCATGGCGTGTCCTGATATCCCTCAACCCCGCTCTGGAACACAGCAAGCTGGCCTTCGGTACGCACCGCGCCGCCAAATACAAGCGGACGGCCCATCCGGTGAGCCGTTGCCCCCAACAGATAGCGGGTATCGGCATTGTCCGAACAATCGAGAACCAGGTCATGCGCACCAACCAGCGCGTCTGCATTGCTATCGGTGAGACGCGCCAGCACCGGCTCCACCGTCATTCCCGGGTTCAGCGCGGACATCGTGCGGGCGGCCTGTTCCACCTTCGCCGTGCCGATGCTGTCGGTGGTATGCAGGATCTGGCGGTTGAGATTGCTGATCTCGACATGTTCATCATCGACAAGGCTGACATGGCCGATACCGGCAGCGGCCAGATAAAAACCGGCAGGCGAGCCAAGACCGCCAGCCCCGACAAGAAGAACGCGGGCGGCCAGCAAGCGTTCCTGCCCCTCCTCGCCAATGTCCGGCATGATTGCCTGTCTGGCATAGCGTTCAAGATCGATATCGCTCAGCATTGATCAGACCCCGGTTGACCCGAAGCCGCCATCCCCGCGCACCGTATCAGGCAGCGCCTCGACAGGCTCCAGCACCGCCTGCATGACTGGCGCGGCCACCATCTGGGCAATGCGCATGCCACGGGAAATGACAAAATCGGATGTGCCCAGATTGATCAGGATGGCCTTTACCTCGCCGCGATAATCACTGTCGATGGTGCCGGGGGCATTGGCCACTGTTACCCCATGCGTCAGGGCAAGGCCGGAGCGGGGACGAATCTGCACCTCATGCCCGGGTGCAATTGCCATGGCAAGACCGGTCGGCACGGCGCAACGTGCGCCCGCAGCCAGAACAAGTTCTTCAGTCACGGCGGCACACAGATCCATGCCGGCAGCACCATCGGTGGCATAGGCTGGCAGCGGCAGCCCGCTGGCATGCGGCAATTGCATGATCTGGATCACCGGGCTGGTCATGCGAAATGCGCCTCGATCCGGTCCGCCAGCCTTTCGGCAAGCGCTGTCTTCGGCATCTGCGGCCAGTCCTCACAGCTGTTTCCGGCCAGCAGCAACGCACCATTGCTGTCGCTGTCGAACACGCTGCTGCCATCGGCGCGGGTGACGGCATTCGCCAGAACCCAGTCACAGCCCTTGCGCGCGCGCTTGGCGGCGGCATTTGCCCGCAGATTTTCTGCTTCTGCGGCAAAACCGATAACCAGCTGCGGCCGTTTCTTGTGGGCTGAGAGGCTTGCCAGAATATCGGGGTTTTCCACAAGCTCAATCTGCGGCGGCCCCGCATTATCCTTTTTCAGCTTGCCAGATGTGTCGCCGGCCACATGCCAGTCCGCCACAGCAGCCGCGCAGATGGCAATATCGGCAGGCAGGGCCGCCGTGCAGGCATCCATCATCTCGCGGGCGCTTTCAACAGCGATATGGGTGACATGCGGGGGCTGCGGCAGGGTGACCGGACCGCTGACAAGGGTAACCTTTGCCCCGCGCGCCGCCAGCGCAGCGGCAATGGCGTGGCCCTGCTTTCCCGATGACCGATTGGCGATGAAGCGCACCGAATCAATCGGCTCTATTGTCGGGCCCGAGGTCACCAGCGCATGGCGGCCTGCCAGTGTCTTGTGGCGGCCAGCCAGCTTGGCCACGACCGCATTGACAATCTCGTCAGTCGGGCTGAGCCGTCCGGTTCCTTCCTCGCCGCAGGCCATGCCGCCATCATCAGGACCGATCATCCCGATCCCGCGGGCGACAAGCGTGGTGTGATTGGCCTGTGTTGCCGGGTGGCCCCACATCGCCTGATTCATCGCGGGTGCCATCATAACCGGCGCGGTTGTGGCCAAAAGGATGGTCGTTGCAAGATCATCAGCAAGCCCGTTGGCTGTGCGTGCCATGAGATTGGCTGTCGCCGGCACCACCAGCACCAGATCGGTCTGGCGGGCCAGCTGGATATGCCCCATTTCCGCTTCGTCAGTCAGCGAAAAGAGATCGGTATAGGTTTTCTCGCCGGTCAGGGCGGCCAGGCTGAGAGGCGTGATAAACGCGCTGGCAGACCCTGTCATGACGCCGGTCACAGCAATATCGTGATCCTGCAGGCGGCGGGCAACATCCAGCGCCTTGTAGGCCGCGATGCCGCCGCCAACGATCAGCAGAACACGGGCGCTGCCGGTCGACCTGCGCGTGTCAGACAAGACGCTGGCAGCTGCACCGCCCCCGATCTGAGGCCCGCCCGCAAGATTCTGTTCGGCCAGATTTTGTTTGGCCAGATGCGGGTCGATATGCGGGGCGATATGCGGGGCGGGGCCAGCAGGCGGAACGCTCTGGCCGATAATTTCAAGGCAGGTCGGATCAACGCTGAACCCGCGGGCGCGCAATGCCTCACAGACCGGCCCAACCGCCCGCTGCGGCAGTTCATCGCGCGCCAGATAGTTGCTGACAGCGCTGGCCCCGACACCAAGAAGTGCCTGCAGCTGCGCCCGTCCACCCAGCGCCGTGATAATGGTCTGAACATCATGTTTTTTCATGAAATCACCAATACTTGAATATTTGTGAATTTACGTGAAAAAGCTGAGAAGAGCAAGCGCTACTGCCAGACAAGACAGCGCAAGGGGCAGAAACGGGCGCGGTGCAGGTTCGGGCGCGGGTCTTGTTTCTTCCAGCGCCGCCAGAATGCGCGGCAGGCGCGCTGCCACTGACAATGCCTCTTCGAGAATGACTTCGGCGCGGCGGGTGAAGCTGGCCTCGGCCTGCATCCAGTCTGCCGCCAGTGGCCGGGCCAGCGTCCACATATCGGCATCGGGATTGAGCTGCCGCGCCACGCCTTCTGCCATCATCATGGTTTTCTGCAAGAGATTGAACTGCGGCTGCACCTCAATGGAAAAACGTGTCGACAGCTGGAATATCTGTCCAAGTACCGTGCCAAGTGACACCTCGCCAAGCGCCTTGCCCATAATCGGGTCAGCCACCGCGCGCACGGACAGGGCGAACTGCGCCAGCGCCACATCCTCGCCCAGCATACCGGCATCGGCATGAAGGCGGGCAACAAGGTCATAATCGCGGTCCAGCATCGCTGTCAGCAGGCGGGCAAGGAACAGCCTGTCGGTGAAGTCCAGCTGCCCCATGATGCCGAAATCAATCGGCACGAGCGTGCCGTCAGGCGCGATGAAGATATTGCCCGGGTGCATGTCGGCATGGAAAAAGCCGTCACGAAACACCTGGTTGAAGAAACAGCGCGCCGCCGCCTCGGTGATTTTGCCGATATCATGACCGGCGGCTGTCAGGGCGCTGACATCATCAATGCTGATGCCGTCCACCCATTCGATGACCAGCATTTCCGAGGTGGTGTGTTCAAGATCAATCCAGGGAATATGGATGCCGGAATCATCGGCCATATTGTCGGCAAGCTTGCCGGCAGCAGCGGCTTCAAGGCGCAAATCCAGCTCGATATCCGAAATCTGGGTAAACTGGTCGACAGCGGTCACCAGCTTCAGACGTCGCAGATCGGGTGCCAGCCATTCCAGAATGCGGGCCAGCGAATAAAACAGGCTGGTATCGGCTTGCATGCGCCGCCGAATTCCCGGTCGCAGCAGCTTTACGGCTACCTGCCGCCCGTCTTTCAAGGCAGCTTTATGGACCTGGGCGATAGAGGCAGCGGCAACCGGTTTCGGGTTGAAGTCTGAAAACACGCTGTCGAGGCTGGCGCCGAGTTCGGTCTCGATCTGCGCTTGTGCCAGACGCGAACTGAAGGGTGGCAAGCGGTCCTGCAGCTGGCTGAGAGACAGGGCCATTTCCGGCCCGATCAGATCAGAGCGCGTTGACAGGGCCTGGCCAAATTTGATGAAGCCCGGCCCCAGCCGGATCAGCGCTTCGGCAAGCGCGGCACCGGCATCACTGCGGGCGCTGCGTGAGCGCACCATCATATCGGCGAGTCTGCAGATGCGCCGCATCCAGATCGGCAACATGGACACCTGCGCCAGATGCCCAAGCGTACCGGCCCGGCCCAGATGCCAGCCGATCATCGGCAGGCGACACAGCGCCAGCAGCATCTGCAGGCCTGAGGCGCGCATCAGTCGAGCTTCCAGCCGGAATGGATACAGGCAATGCCGCCGGACAGACGGCGCACCCGCACCTGGGCAAAGCCGGCACCGGCGAACATGTCAGCCAGAATTTCAGGGGACGGGAAGGTGCGGATCGATTCCACCAGATAACGATAGCTGTCGGCATCACCGGCAACAAGCTGGCCAAGGCGGGGCAGCACATTGAAGGACCAGCTGTCATACACCCGGGCCAGCGCGGCATTGGTGACCTGCGAGAATTCAAGACACAGAAAACGCCCGCCCGGCCACAGGATGCGATGCGCCTCGGCAATGGCGGCGTCGCGGTCAGTCACATTGCGCAAACCAAAAGCAATCGTGACAATATCAGCGCTTGCTGTCTCGAAAGGCAGGGCCTCGGCATTGCCGGTACACCAGCGTACCCGGTCAGCAAGGCGGATCATGTCGCGGCGCTGGCGTCCGGCGGCCAGCATCGCCTCGTTGATGTCGCATACAATGGCATTGCCGCCGCCAGCTGTCAGAAAGCGCTGGCTGATGTCACCGGTGCCACCGGCAAGATCGACAAGTGTCTGGACAGGCTGCGGGGCAATCCAGTCGATCATCGCGGCTTTCCACAGCCGGTGGACACCGCCGCTCATCAGATCATTCATCACATCATAGCGCGAGGCCACCGAATCAAAGACATCACGCACCATGCCGCGCTTGGCCTCACGGCGAACGGTCCGGAAGCCGAAATCGATCACCCCGTCATGATCATCACCACCCTGATTCTCGGGGCGCTGAATATCGGGGCCATCATCGTTGCGGCCATTTTGGCTCTGGTCAGTCATTTTGATCGCTGTCTATAGTTTGCCTGGCGTGCGGGGGCTTGCGAAGCGTACAGGGGCTTGCGAAGCGTACGGGCGCGTGCGATTGCACATAAAGCACCCCGCACCTGTTACCGCACCCGCACTTGATACACGAAAACGCCCCAGAGAGGTTAGATTTTTATGGTCGCAATCCGATCCACAAGCTGTTGCTACAAGACGCGGTGCAAGAGGTCTGCGGATGCCTGAACTGCCAGAGGTTGAGACGGTCAGACGCGCGCTGGCAGCGGCGATGGAAGACCGGCAAATTCTGCATGCGCATGTTGGCAGGCCCGATCTGCGCTGGCCCTTGCCGGACCGGCTTGCCAGCCGCCTTGAGGGACGGGTTGTCGGCGGGCTGCAGCGGCGCGGTAAATATGTGCTGTTGCCGCTCGATCAGGGTGAGACGATGTTGCTGCATCTTGGCATGTCGGGTTCAATCCGCATCCATCAGGCACAACCGCCCATCGGCAAGCATGACCATATTGTGCTGACGATGGGCAGCGGGATGGCCAATGCACCCGAAAGCTGGATCGTCTTGAACGACCCGCGCCGGTTCGGGTGGCTTGATCTTTACAGAGGTGAGGTGCATCCGATGCTGGTGGATATGGGGCCGGAGCCGCTTGGTAACAGCTTTTCTGCAGATCATCTCGTTGCCGCGCTGGCTGGCCGCAAGGGGCCGATAAAGACGGCGCTTCTCGATCAGGCGCTGGTTGCCGGCATCGGCAATATCTATGCGTGCGAGGCGCTGTTCATGGCGGGCCTGTCACCACGCCGCAAGGCCGGCACGATTCGCGGTGGTCGGGCCGACCGGCTGGTCGCAGCGATCAGATCGGTACTGGCAAGCGCCATTGAAGATGGCGGGACCAGTCTTCGTGACCATGTGCAGCCTGGTGGTGAGATTGGCTATTTCGTCCAGCGCCTGACAGTCTATGGCCGCGACGGCCAGCTATGCGGGACATGCGGGGCCACCATTCGCCGCATTACCCAGTCGGGGCGCAGCAGTTTTTACTGTCCCGACTGCCAGCGCTAGGATAGGCTTCCCGCATGAAGATGAACGCATATCCAACGAAGGCTGGCGCCGCTGCCAGATCACTGTTTGACCGGTTGTACCGGTCCGTGACCGGCGCCGCCCGATTGCTGTCGGTTGTTGCGTGCGCGGCGCTTTTTGCCGTCAGCGCAGCCGCACAATCAGGCCAGAGCGAACCGATCCAGCAGCGCTGGGTTGGTGATCTGCCGATCATGAACGCCATGACAATCGAGCCGCGGCTGGGCTTTGCCTTTGATTCGCCAGAAGGCCGTATCGTTCAGGTCTTTGCAACCGGACCGGATGATTCGGCTGCCGTGATTGCCTATTATAATGACGCGCTTTCGGGGCTTGGCTGGAGCGGACAGGGTGGCCGATGGAATCGCGGCGACGAGGCGCTGACGATCTCGCAGGTCAAGATGGCAACAGGCATGCTGTGGCGGATCAGGCTGAACCCGCGGTGAGGCTGAAACTGCGGCTTTTTACGCGGCCGCAATTCTGCTTGACGAATCAAGGCAAAGCGTCTTATAAGCCGGCACTCATACGTAATTGACAGGACCGTCCCATGGCCAACCATACTTCTGCCAAGAAGCGGATTCGCAGAAATGACCGTCGCGCTGCCATCAATGGCGCGCGGATGAGCCGTATCCGTACCTTTATCAAGAAGGTCGAAACAGCGCTTGCAACCGGTGATGCTGCGGCAGCGCGTGAAGCGCTTCGCGTTGCACAGCCTGAAATTCAGCGCGGTGTGACCCGCGGCGTACTGCATCGCAATACCGCATCGCGCAAGATTTCGCGCCTTGCTGCACGCGTCAAGGCAGCCGCCTTATCCCATAGCGCGCGAATCGCCTGAAACTGATTAACCCGCCCGGTTCGAGGCGGGTTTTTCATGTCCAAAATTTGTCCAGACCAGCAGAATACTGTCTGCACCAGCGCTATGCGCCACGCCGCCCATACCCGACTTGTGACAAGACCTTAAGACGCGGTCTGATGCTGATCCGATTCGGATATTGAAAAAGCTGGATTTACCCTGCGTAACGCCATTTCAGGTGGTAATTCCTGTCAATCGAAATATCCGCATCCAACACCGCTTTATTTGCTGAATCTGGCTGTTCGGCATCTTGCACGTCGCGCCCCGCAGCACGTATGTTCAGCCACAAGGTCGCATCAACGTCGACTGTGCCAAAACATGAAACCCCCATTGAGGAGACCGCCGTATGTCAGACGGAAAGCCGATCATTTCATCTGACGTCGACAAGATTGGCGGCACGTCCGGCAGCATGTCCAACACCGCTTCCGGCTCCAAAGCTCCGTCTGGACATATGCCAGCCGGGCACGTCGACCAGGGCCATCCGGTTGAGTATAACAGTCCCCTTGATCAGTTGAATTCTGGTGCTGATGCACCCGCATGGAATCATGATGACGGGCATGATCCTGGCCATGATGCGGCATGGGATCGTGTCGCGCTGCGTATGCGCCGTGATATTGGCGAGGCTGCCTGGCGCAACTGGATCAAGCCGCTTCGCTTTGGCAGGCTGGAAGATGGCACGCTGACCCTTGAGGCCAGCTCGACGCTGGCGCGTGAACGCGTGACCAGCCAGTATGCCGACCGGTTGCGGGTGATTTCGGCAGCCGAGTTCGGCAGTGTGCGCAAGGTTGCCATCAGCCTGTCAAAGCAACAGCCACCGCGCATGTCGCAGCAACAGGCAACGCAGAAGAGGGCCGCTGCCAAAGACGCTGCCCGCAGCGAGGGCGATCCGATTGGTGCCGGCCTTGATCCGCGCTATACCTTTGCGAATTTCATCGTTGGCAAGCCGAACGAGCTGGCCTTCGCCGTTGCGCGCCGCACCGCCGAATCGGCCTCGGTCGCCTTCAATCCGTTGTTCCTTTATGGCGGGGTGGGGCTTGGCAAGACGCATCTGATGCACGCCATCGCCTGGCATATCCGTGAACAGGATCCCAGCCGCCATGTTGTCTACCTGTCTGCCGAGAAGTTCATGTACCGGTTTGTTCAGGCGCTGCGCTTTCGCGATACCATGTCCTTCAAGGAACAGTTCCGGTCTGTCGATGTGTTGATGATCGATGATGTGCAGTTCATCAGCGGCAAGGATTCAACACAGGAAGAGTTTTTCCATACCTTCAACGCGCTGGTCGAAGATGGCCGGCAGGTAATCGTGTCAGCTGACAAGTCACCAACCGACCTTGAAGGGCTGGAAGAGCGGCTGCGCTCCCGCCTTGGCTGGGGTATGGTTGCCGATATCCATCCTGCCGATTATGAACTCCGGCTGGGCATTCTTCAGGCAAAGGCGGAAAGCGCCAATATACCGGTGCCCGACAAGTTGCTGGAATTCCTGGCGCATCGTATTTCCAGAAATATCCGGGAACTTGAAGGCGCGCTGACGCGGATTGCCGCGCATGCAAGCCTGATCGGACGTGAGATCACCATCGAAAGCGCAGCGGACCTGCTTGCCGATTTGCTGCGTTCCAGCAACCGGCAGGTCAATGTCGATGATATCCAGAAGCGCGTGGCTGCGCATTTTGGCGTGCGTGTGGCCGAGATGTTTTCCGCCCGGCGTGCCCGTGATGTGGCGCGGCCACGTCAGGTTGCGATGTATCTGACAAAGATGCTGACGTCGCTGTCATACCCCGAAATCGGCCGCCAGTTCGGTGGCCGGGACCACACCACGGTGATGCATGCGGTGCGCGCAATCGAAGGTCTGATGGCGAATGACACGCGGATTGCAGAGGATGTCCAGCTGCTGAAGTCGCTATTGTCGAACTGACGCCGAATTACCGCCCCGAAACCCCATTAAAATCAACGCATTAAAATTGGGTTGGCAGTTTGGCCGGTGCCAACGCCAACATCAATATTTTGATGCTAGTTTATTGCAGCCATGCTATATTTTGGGGTGGATCGCGATGGGCGGGGTTGCGATGCCGCAGTCTGCTGTCGGCGACGACTGAAACAGGTCGTATGCGACGGGCAGAAAAGGACCAGACAGAAGAGACAGCCAATGAAATTGACCATCGATCGAATCAGCCTCCTGCGGCCGCTTGGCCAGGTGCAGTCTGTTGTTGAGCGCCGCAACACCATACCCATTCTTGCCAATGTCGTGCTGCAGGCAGACAGCGGCATGTTGTCGATGACCGCAACCGACATGGATATGGATATTGCCACGCAAGTGGAATGCGCTGTTGGTACGGCTGGCACAACCACCGTTTCGGCGCATCTGCTGTATGATATCGCGCGCAAGCTGCCCGAAGGTGCCGAAGTCGAGATCAATGTTGCCGACGGGCATGTCATGATCAGCGCTGGCCGGTCCAATTTCCGTCTGCCAACCCTGCCGGTTGAAGATTTTCCGGCGATTGCCACCGGTGACATGCCGGGCGGCTTCACCGTCACATCGGCTGATATCCGCGATATGATCGATGCCACACGGTTTGCCATCTCGACCGAGGAAACA
>JADHLH010000043.1 GCA_016780765.1 Alphaproteobacteria bacterium
CGGATACCGGTTTTAAGAGCCACCTCATAGAAGAACACATCACATGAACGTTCCAGCGCCTTGATCACATTCATTGATCCATGGCCATCTTCAAACCAGCAATGGAACGTGCGATTGCCCAGATCCATGCTGCCATTGCAGAAATGACGCGTCTTCTCGGATATGATGCCGGCCTCAAGGGCGGCCAGCGCCACAACCATCTTAAAGGTCGACCCCGGCGCATAGGCACCCGCTGTCACCCGGTTCAAAAGCGGGTTTCGAGGATGTTCCTGAAGCCGCCGCCAGTCGCGCGTCAACAGTCGTTCGGTAAAGATATTCGGATCATATGTCGGCGATGACACCATGGATATGACCTCGCCGGTACGCACATCCATTACCACCACCGCGCCCGATTCCGGCGGCGTAATGCGGCCAAGGCTGTCACGCAGCAACATATTCTCGCCTGACGCAAGGTGCAGCTTGAGGTCACGATCATTAGCGATCGCCCGCTGCACTTCGGCACTGGCCATGTCGACAGGCTCGGAATTTCCCATGCGCAGAATTTCGGTGACAAACTGCTGCACACCGATATCCAGCGCCAGGCGAACATCCTTGCCAGCGCTTGGCTCAAAATCACGGAAGACCCGAATGGGGCGGCCGCGGGCATTCACTTCAACGCGTTCATTTCCCGGCTGGCCACGAAGCGTCGCCTCGCGCGCATACTCGATGCCGATTTTACCCGTCGCAAGATCAGGCAAGTCAGCCAGCGCGCGATTATCTTCGATCTCGCTTTCAGTAACCGGCGATACATAGCCGGTGACATGCGCCGTAAGTGCACCCTGCGGATATATCCGCCGCAGCGATTTCTCAAACCCTACACCAGGCAGATAGGCTGACCGCACGGCCAGTCGCGCCAATTCGCGCTGGGTCAGGCTTTCGCGGATCAGAATGGGCCGGAATGACGGTTGTTCGGCCGACTTTTGCAGCACCTCGGCAATGACGTCATCATTCAGCTCTACAATGGTGCCAAGCTGGGCCAGCGCAGCCTTCAGATCGCCAGCATATAACGGGGTGATCTGCAACCGGTAGGATTCAGCATTACCAGCAAGCAGTCTGCTCGCCCGGTCAACAAGGCGGCCACGTTTCGGGGCGACAACGCGCTTGTCGAACTGGTTGCGGTCAGACAGACGCTTGTAGCGATTATTCTGCGCCACCTGCAGCTGATACAGCCGCCCGGCCAGAAAGCTGGTGACAACCAGCATACCGGTTCCCAGCACCATCGTTCGTCTCGAGATGATGCGCCGGTTTTCTTTTTGCTGGACCTTCCTGCTCATCACAAAGTCCGTAACCGCTGCAAGGTGTTCGACATGGTTGCCATGATAACATAGCCAATCGGGAACAGAGCCATCGTCAGCCCGATCTGGAACAATACCGGCGTCAATGACGGCAAGGCAAGGTTCAGCGCGCTGAACACCAGAAGCTGAAAGCAGACCACAATGGCCGCCACAACCGAGAATTCTATCCAGATGTCGCGAAAATCACCCTGCAACAGTTTCTGGCGCCGCCAGTCCATCGCAAAAGTGACCGCAATATAGATGGTGGCGCGCCCGCCAATCAGATCAGAGAACAGCAGATCACTTGTCAGGCCGATCATAAACCCGGTGATCAACAACACATATTTTTCATGATGCAGGGCGACCCAGTACAGGAAAATCAGGGACAGCAAAGGGGTAGACCCGTAAAGCGCCGACCACAGGCCAAGGCTGCCCTCAAAGATCGACAGGATCATGCCGATGACGATGATCAGGAAACAGATTGGCCATTTCGGATCGAGCTCGGCCCTCTGGAAAAATCTGCCACGGCCTATCATTGCCGCTCACCCAATGCATTCACCCCTTCAAACAGACGGCTGTCATCATCCTGGGGAAGCGGTGTGTAATATTCGCCAAGTTCCAGATTGTTGGTGTCGATGCCATCGGTGCCACCAACAAGGATCGACACATAGCTGAGGTTGCGCAAATCAACTGCCGGCTTGATCCGTACATAGTCATCCTGCACCAGATCAATCCGACCGACGGGCACACCGGCTGGCAACACCCCGCCATGGCCTGATGTCAGCACCAGTTCACCAACGCGCGGCATGGCTTCTTCAGGCAGATATCGCAGGGCCAGAAACGGACCGTTATTGCCGGTGGTCACCCCGGGCCATGACGATGACGCCAAAATCACCGGTATCTGCGCATTGATATCGCTGATCATCAACACGCGCGAATAGGCTGCACCCACATCAACCACCAGGCCGACCAGCCCGTCTGCAGTCACCACCGGGTTTCCGGCGGCAATACCCTGATCACTGCCATTCGCAACAAGCACCGTATGGGCAAAGGCCCCGCCAGGTGCGGTCACCGCGCGGGCTGTCAGGGCGACACGCCGATCAGGTGATACAGCGCCGGCCACACTGCGCAGCTGACGGTTTTCACTTTCCAGGATTTCGGCACGACGGCGCCAGCGCTTAAGCATCGCATTTTCAGCCTGAAGCCGCACATTTTCAGCCCGCAGCGATGCCACAGTCCGGATGCCCTGAACCATTGTTTCAACACCGCGCACGGGTGCCGACAGCAGATCAACCACAGGCGCAATGAAATCATTCAACCCCATGCGCGCCGAGCGCAGGGCACTGAAATCGGCCTTACCGAGAAACATCAGGGAAAAGCTGGCAACAACCAGAAGGGTGTGGCCAATGCGCCTTTGCCTGATCTTGGCCTTGTCAGACGCACGCATTGATCACCTGCCATCAAGCTCCGATAAGCACGTTCCGCAACGTCCGCAGCTCTTCAAGGCAGCGTCCGGTACCAAGCGCCACACATGACAGCGGATCATCTGCAATCGAGATCGGCAGCCCTGTCGCATCACGCAAGACACCATCGATGTCGCGCAGCAGTGCCCCGCCACCGGTCATCACAATGCCCTTTTCAACGATATCTGCGGCCAATTCAGGCGGTGCCTGTTCCAGCGCCATCTTCACACCGTCAACAATCTGGCGAACCGGGTCGGAAATGGCCTCGGCCACCTGTGCTTCGGTGATGGTGATTTCTTTCGGCACACCATTCACCAGATCACGGCCGCGCACTTCAATCTTGATACCCGAGCTCTTTTCCGGCTTGCGGGCGATGCCGATATTTTTCTTGATCCGTTCGGCACTGGCTTCACCGATCAGCAGATTATGCGTGCGCCGCATATAGGCGATAATCGCCTCGTCAATCTTGTCACCGCCCACACGCACAGAATGCGCAAACACGATATTGCCAAGCGACAGAATGGCAACCTCGGTCGTGCCACCACCAATATCAACAACCATCGATCCCGAAGGTTCGGTGACCGGGAGCGATGCGCCAATTGCGGCCGCCATTGGCTCTTCAATCAGAAAGACCCGGCGCGCACCGGCAGCCTCGGCAGATTCCTGAATGGCACGACGCTCCACCGCGGTGGATCCGGACGGCACGCAGATGATGACCTGCGGTCTGGAGAAATTCAGCCTGCCATTCACCTTGCGAATAAAATGTTTGATCATTTCTTCTGCGACTTCAAAATCAGCGATGACGCCGTCTGCCATTGGCCGGATCGCCCGGATATTGCCGGGCGTCTTGCCAAGCATCACTTTCGCCTCTTCACCAACAGCGAGAACCTGTGTGCGGCCCCGCACCTCGGCCATCGCAACAACCGAGGGCTCGTCAAGGACAATACCTTTGCCCTTCACATATACCAGCGTGTTAGCCGTACCGAGATCGATACCGATATCGGCCGTAAACATATCAAGAACTGATCCAAACATTGGTTTCCCCTGCGCCGCAACGCCGGCCCTTTTAATCGCCGAACTGCGACAAGGCACGAACCCCCGTCGCCGAATTACTTTTTGTAACTGACAAATAAGGCAAAATCTAGCGTTTCACCTTATTTGTCAGAAGGTTCGTTTTTGGACAGCTGAAAGCCGGACTAGTTCTTCGCTTTGTCGACAAGTCGGTTGGCACCAATCCACGGCATCATGCCGCGCAGTTGTTCACCGACTGTTTCAATCGGATGCTCGGCATTGCGCCGACGCGTCGCCTTGAAGCTGGTCTGATGCGCCTTGTTTTCCAGCATCCAGTCACGGGTAAATCGACCAGACTGGATATCCTCAAGAACACGCTTCATCTCTGCCTTCGTCTCGTCAGTGATAATGCGCGGGCCCGTGACATACTCGCCATATTCAGCCGTGTTGGAGATAGAATAATTCATGTTGGCAATGCCGCCCTCATAAATCAGATCAACGATCAGCTTTACCTCGTGAAGACACTCGAAATAGGCCATCTCTGGCGCATAGCCTGCTTCAACCAGCGTTTCGTAGCCCGCCTTGATCAACTCGACAAGACCACCACACAGAACCGCCTGTTCGCCGAACAGATCAGTTTCGCACTCTTCCTGGAATGTCGTCTCGATGATACCGGAACGCCCGCCACCGACAGCCGAAGCATAGGACAGGCCCACATCATGCGCATTGCCCGAGGCATCCTGATGGATGGCCAGCAGACACGGCACACCGCCGCCCCGCGCATATTCAGCACGCACGGTATGACCCGGACCCTTTGGGGCAACCATCAAACAGTCGATATCGCTACGCGGCTCAATCAGGTTGAAATGCACGTTCAGACCGTGAGCAAACGCAATGGCAGCGCCTGCGCGGATATTTTCATGGATATCATCACGATAGATGTCTGCCTGCAATTCGTCAGGCGTCAGCATCATGATCAGGTCACCCCATGCAGCGGCCTCGGCCACATCCATGACCTTGAACCCTGCATCTGCTGCCTTTGGACGGCTGGATGAATCAGCGCGAAGAGCAACAGCCACCTCGGCAACACCACTGTCTTTCAGGTTTGCAGCGTGGGCATGGCCCTGGCTGCCATAGCCGACGATGACCACTTTCTTCTTCTTGATCAGGCCGACATCAGCATCTCGATCGTAATAGACTCGCATGGAATTTGTTCTCCTTAATGGGGGGCGGCGCACGGGGTGCCGACCTGAATGACAGCTTCTCGCAATCTGGCCTCTTACAGCGCCGATCGCCTATTTGGCTTCCAGATCAATGTTGTTGCCGCGAGAAATGGCGGAAACGCCTGTACGGGCCACCTCTATCTCACCGAGCGAGCGCATCAGATCGACGAACGCAGCGACCTTGGAAGAATTTCCTGTGACTTCGAATACAAAACTATTCAGCGTGCTGTCCAGTGTTCTTGCACGGAAGGTATCAGCAAGCCGCAGAGCCTCTATACGCTCTTCACCAGAATTGATGATTTTCACCAGCGCCAGTTCACGCTCGATGGCCACATCATTCTCGGTAAGGTCACGCACTGAATGTATCGGCACAAGGCGTGCAAGCTGGGCCTTGATCTGCTCGATCACCATCGGTGTTCCCGATGTGACGATGGAGATACGCGACAGGGCACGACCCTGATCGGTTTCGGCAACGGTCAGACTTTCGATATTGTAACCGCGCCCTGAAAAGAGCCCAATCACCCGAGCGAGAACGCCCGGTTCATTATCTACAAGAACGGAAATGATATGCCGTTCGATGGGTGCGGGTTCGGACATGCGTCTACCTTATTGTCTTTCTGAACTTATTTCGGGGTTGTCTTTCAGTGTTGCCTTATGAGGAATCTGCGCGCTGTTCACAAATCATGTTTTGCGGCCCTGCGGACCAGACAGCCACACAAGGTGCCTTCCCGCAAATGCCTGCCCGCAATCACCTAGTGCCAGTCGATCAGACCAGCACCATGCCTTCCTCGGATACCGGCTTTTCAGCCTGATCTTCCGGACCCAGCAGCATGTCGTTATGCGCCGCACCAGACGGGATCATCGGGAAGCAGTTTTCCTCTTTTGCCACCCGAATATCGGCAATCACCGGCCCGGGTGTATCCAGCATACGGGTAATCACATCATCCAGATCATCGGCCTTTTGTGCGACCAGACCGGTCATACCGAATGTATCCGCAAGCTTGACGAAATCGGGCAGGGACTCGCTGTAGGATTCAGAATAGCGGCCACCATGGATCAGTTCCTGCCACTGGCGGACCATCCCCATCCATTCATTATTGATGATAAACATCTTCACGGGCAGATTGTATTGCGACAGCGTTGACAGTTCCTGCATGTTCATCATGAAGGAAGCTTCGCCGGCGATATCGATCACGGTGGCCCCTGGATGTGCGACCTGCACCCCGGCAGCAGCCGGCAAGCCGTATCCCATCGTGCCAAGACCGCCCGATGTCATCCAGCGATTAGGAAGATGAAAATCGAAATACTGCGCAGCCCACATCTGATGCTGGCCAACTTCGGTGGTCACATACACGTCATGATCTACCGTCATTTCGCACAGACGCTTGATGGCATGCTGCGGCTTGATGATGCTGCCTGTCTGGCTGAAAGCAAGGCAATCACGCTGACGCCATTTGTTGATCTGTGCCCACCATTTTTCCAGTGACGGGGCGTTCGGCTGGAACCGGCGCTTCTTCATCTCGGCCAGCAATGCCTTCAGAATTTCACCGGCATCACCGATGACAGCCAGATCAACCTGCACGTTCTTGTTCACCGAAGAGGGATCGATGTCACAATGGATTTTCTGTGAATTGGGCGAAAATCCGCTGATCAAACCGGTCACACGGTCGTCAAAACGGGCACCGATATTCAGCATCAGATCACAACCATGCATGACAAGATTGGCTTCATATGTGCCATGCATGCCAAGCATGCCCAGAAAATGCTTGTCCGACGCTGGCAATGCGCCGAGGCCCATCAGCGTCAGCGTTGTCGGCCAGCCGGTCAGATGAGTCAGCTCAGTCAGTAATTCCGATGCATGCGGTCCGGCATTGATCAGCCCGCCACCGCCGTAGATCACTGGCCGTTCAGCGCGCATCATCATATCTACAGCCGCGGAAATCGCCGCTGGATCCGGCTGGGTAGCCGGCTGATAACGCGCTGTGGCCACTTTGCGGATCGCCTCATCCCGGTAGAGGGCTTCCTTCATCAGGATATCTTTTGGAAGATCGATCAGAACCGGCCCCGGACGACCTGAACTGGCAACATGGAATGCCTCGATCACCGTCTTCTGCAGCATGTCACCATCCTTCACCAGATAGTTATGCTTGGTGCAGGCGCGGGTGATACCGGTTGTGTCAGCTTCCTGAAAGGCATCATTGCCGATCAGATGTGTTGGCACCTGGCCAGTCAGACAGACAACGGGCACAGAATCCATCAGCGCATCGGTCAGGCCGGTTACAGCATTGGTCGCGCCCGGACCGGATGTAACAAGCACGACGCCGGTTTTGCCAGTGGACCGCGCATAGCCCTCGGCTGCGTGCACAGCAGCCTGCTCGTGGCGCACAAGGATATGCCTGATATTGTTGTTCTTGAACAAGGCGTCATAGATCGGCAGCACAGCACCGCCCGGATAGCCGAACACCACCTCGACGCCCTCATCTTCAAGCGCCTTCAGCAGCACTTCAGCGCCTGGCATGGTCAACTGGTCCTTGCCGGTCTCATCAATGCCGGTCTCATCAATCTGGTTATCTGCCGTCGTTACGGATTTCGGCATCTCTCTGTCCTCTGTCACCCGTGGCGGGCCATCCATGCCCGACCATCTGTTTATCTATAACACCACCCGCCTTGTACATCTGCATCACAAAAGCGCCGTCTCGCATGCGAGTGGCGCCCCTCAGCAGCCTATATTACTGCAGAATCCCTGTTATGTTGATGCCGATAAGCTTATTTGACTGATCTCAAGGCTTTTATAGGCTGCATTTTGACATCAGGTCAAGGCGCTAATGACAGATATGAAAAGATTTCTTCGACATTTCTTTCTGATAGTTGCGAATCGAAAGAACAATTCGCATTATAATTATTTCTTAGCCAGGTAAGTTGACGCTTCGCATAATGTCGGCTGTCACGACTGGCATATTCGATGGCGTGGGCCCGGTCCAGCTCGCCCTTCTGCATGGCGATGACTTCGCGCACCCCAATCGCTTTCATCACTGGCAGTCCCGGATCAAGGTTGCGCGCGGCAAGCGCCTCTACCTCGGCAGTGGCGCCGCTGTCCATCATGTTGGCAAAACGGGTGTTGATGGCCTGATAGATTTGCTCACGCGGCGGCAGCACAGCAATTTTCAGGGCTGTCCCGTCAAACGCGCCCTGATGCGGGTCCTGTTGCCAGGCGCTGATCGGCCGGCCAGTGGCGCGCACCACTCCCATCGCACGCACCAGACGCTGGCTGTCACCGTCAAACAGCCGCTCTGCCGTCACCGGATCCAGCCTGGCAAGCGCCGCACGAAAGGCGCTGCCGCCGATCTGGGCCAATTCCTCGATACAGGCGGTGTGAATATCGTCAGACACGGCTGGTATGACGGCAATCCCGTCAAGTGCCGCCTGCAGATACATGCCTGTGCCACCGATGATGATCGGCATTTTGCCAGCCTTTCGCGCCGCTGTTACTGCTACAGCCGCAAGATCAAGCCAGCGCGCCACCGATGCCCGTTCCGCTGCATCCAGCACCCCGTAGAGCCGGTGCGGGATCCGCGCTTCATCCTGCGCATCCGGGCGGGCTGTCAAAATGCGCAGATCACGATACAGCTGCATGGAATCAGCATTGATGATCACCCCGTCAAGGCGCGTCGCAAGCGTCATGGCAAGTGCAGATTTGCCAGCAGCCGTCGGCCCGGCAATCATCACATAGCGGCCGGCGGCAATGGCGTTTTGCAAGTGGTCAGTCATCAGCTTTTGTGCTTTATCCTGTGGGTAACTGGCAATCACAACGCGGCAGGGCACTATGCAACAGCTGGCTGTTTTTTCAACCTCGGACGCTGGCGGCATCGATGAGTTGACCCTGTCAGGGCTGATCAGGGCGGCAGATGTCACCAGCATTGGCGGTGTGCGGCTGGATGATGATGCCATTACATGCCTCACTGATGGCGTTGCCGGTGGCCTTGCCTATGAAGTTGCCATTCATCCGGATGCGGACCAAAATTCTGAAAACAGCACTGATGCCTTGCTTTCGGTGTTGCGCCCGCTCGCCGATACAGCTGGCATAGACGTGAATATCATACCGGCTGACGGGCGGCGTAAAAGGCTGCTGATTGCTGATATGGACAGCACAATCATCACCAGCGAATCACTTGACGACATGGCGGTGATGGCTGGCCTTGATGACAAAGTCCTGCCGGTCACACGCCGAGCAATGAATGGCGAGCTGGATTTCACCGCCGCGCTGGATGAACGGATTGCCCTGTTTGCCGGTCAACCGGCCAGCCTGATGAGCGATGCGCTGGCCGAATCCAGCCTGACTGCCGGTGCGCAGACGCTGGTCCGCACGATGAAAGCCAACGGCGCGCGCTGTTATCTGATTTCCGGCGGCTTTACCGCCATAACCGGGCCCATTGCCGCCGCCTGCGGGTTTGACGGGCATCATGCCAATGTGCTGGATGTGGCAGATGACAGGCTGACAGGCACGGTGGCGCGCCCGATCCTCGACGGTGATGCAAAATTGCAGTTCATGAACCGCTATTGCGCAGAACTGGGGCTGGATCACAGCGAAGTCGCGGCTGTTGGTGACGGATCAAACGATCTTGCGATGCTGTCACATGCCGGCCTCGGGGTCGCCTTTCATGGCAAGCCGACACTGCGCCAGACAATAGGCATACAGTTGAACCACACCGATCTGACCGGCTTGCTGTATCTTCAGGGCTATCGGCAGCAGGATTTTGTTACCGGCTGACAGCCCGCACAGAAAAGGCGGCACCCGCGTGTGGCACCGCCTTTATCGGTTATCGGTTTGGCATGAATGTTTAGTTCAGCCGGACCCTATTTTTCGGTGAAACCGATCTGGACAAACCGTTCGCGGCCATCCCGTTCAATCAGCAACAGCACGCCCGAACGGCCAGCATCCAGCGTTTCGGCAACAGATGCGGCAAGATCGGCCGCGCTGTCCACACGGCGCTGGCCAAACCTGCGGATGATATCGCCAGGCTCCACACCTTTTTCCATCGCCGGGCTGTCAGCCGCAACTTCGGTCACAACAACGCCGGTCAATGTGTCATCCAGACCGAGCTCTGCCGCCAATTCACCGTCCAGATCGTCAACTGTGAAGCCAAGCCGGTCCAGTGTTTGCGCATCACCTTCTGGCTGTTCGCCAACAAGGCCGACCAGTTCGGCTTTTTCAAGCTCGCCAAGGGTGACCTCTACGGTGCTGAGACGGCCACCACGGAAGATTTCCACCACCACAGTTGTGCCGATATCAGTCTCCGCAACGATTCGCGGCAGGTCACGCATCCGCTCAATCTTCTTGCCATCAAAGCTGAGGATGACATCACCCGGCTCAAGACCGGCAATGTCGGCCGGGCTGTTCTCGTTCACTGAACTGACCAGCGCGCCACCAGATTTCTCAAGACCAAGGGTCTCGGCAATATCGGATGTGACCTCCTGGATAAAGACACCAAGCCAGCCACGGCGTGTTGTGCCAAACTCGACAAGCTGTTTGGTCACCCGCTTGGCAAGATTTGACGAAATCGCAAACCCGATACCGACCGACCCACCAGACTGCGAGAAAATCGCTGTGTTGATGCCAATCACCTCACCGTCCGTATTGAACAGCGGGCCACCGGAATTACCTCGGTTAATCGACGCATCGGTCTGGATGAAATCATCATAGGGACCATTACCGATATCCCGTCCGCGCGCCGAAACAATACCCGCCGTCACTGTGCCGCCAAGGCCAAACGGGTTGCCAATGGCCAGAACCCAGTCACCAACCCGCAAACTGTCCGAATCGCCGAACGGGACAGCGGTCAGTGCCGTATCGCCCGGATCAATCTTCAGAACGGCAATATCAGTCTTCTGGTCCTGTCCCAAAACCTCGGCGGTAAAGCTGGTCTCATCAGACAGGGTTACGGTTATCTCTTCGGCATTTTCGATCACATGGAAATTGGTGACCACTATGCCTTCGGCATCAATGATGAAGCCAGACCCGAGCGATGATGCGCGGCGCTGCCGGTTTTCATCACCGAAATTCTTGAAAAATTCCTCGAAGGGAGAGCCTGGCGGAAATTGCGGCATATCCATGCCGGGGCCTTCACTGACAATGGTGGTTGTCGAGATATTCACCACCGCCGGTGACAGCTGTTCAACCTGATCAGCAAAGCTGTCAGGCCGGTCGGCTGCCGCGCCGCCAACTGCGCTGAAGGTGATCATAATGCTGGCAACAGCCGGCACGGCAATTCGTCGCGTCGGGTTAATCAGCGGCCGCAGAATGGTCATCAACATTGGTTCAGCTCTCCTGTAAGCATTACATTAAACGCAGGCGGGAGCGGCCAACCGCTCCCGCCGACTGCCTGCATCAAAGATCGAATCCATGACCAAAAAAAGGCAGAGGTTTGTTTATTTTTAATCGGTTCCGTTCTTGTCCTTGAAGAAGCGGAAAAAGCTGCTGTCAGGCGACAGTACAAGCGATGTGTCATTATTGTTCATCGATTTGCGATACGCTTCCATCGACCGGTAGAAGGCGAAGAAATCGGCATCCTGACCAAAGCTGTCAGCATAGATTTCGATCGCTTTACCGTCACCGGCACCTCGTGTCTCCTGTGCTTCACGCTGTGCCTCGGAAATTATGACGGTACGGGTCTTTTCGGCATCAGCGCGAATTTTCTGCGCCTCTTCCTCACCCGTAGCGCGGAATTCCTTGGCTTCACGCTCACGCTCTGACTTCATCCGGTTAAAGATGTTCTGACTGGTAGCGGCAGGATAATCCGCGCGCCGCAACCGTACATCGATAATCTTGATGCCCAGCGATGATACCGAGGCATTCACCTCTTCCCCGATTGAACGGGTGATATCATTCCGCTGGCCGGTAAGGATCGACGCCAGTGTTTCACGACCAAGAGCCCGGCGAACCGATGAGTCGATGATCGCCTCAAGACGGCCCCGCGCACCAAGTTCGTTTCGCACTGTCTGATAGAACAGCAGTGGGTCTTCGATCTGGTAGCGCGCATAGGCGTCCACCTGAAGACGTTTCTGGTCCGAGAGGATCACCTCTTCCGCGTCCTGCGGGATAAGGCTCAGCACCCGCTTTTCATAATAGGTGACGTCCTGAATGAACGGCAGCTTGAAAGCGAGGCCCGGTTCCTGAATGGTTCGTTTTGGTTCACCGAACTGCAGCACCAGCGCCTGCTGGGTCTGATTGACGGTGAAAAGACTACCCGACACGCCGGCAAGAAGCAGCGCGGCGACGGCAAGAGTTACCAGACGTCCGATACCCATCTCAGTTTCCTCCCGCTGACTTGGTCAATTCACGAAGCGGGAGATACGGAATAACGCCGCCGCCCCCGTCCGGCTCGTCGATGATGATTTTGTCGACATTCGAGAAAATCTCTTCGACGGTTTCAATGTAGATACGTTCACGCGTGACAGCCGGATTGTTGCGATAGGCCTGAAAGACCTGATCAAAGCGCGACGCGTCACCGGCCGCACGGTTCACGACCTCGGCCTCATAGGCTTGTGCCTCGGCAATCAGCTTGGCGGCTGCACCACGGGCCCGTGGCACCACATCGTTACGGAATGCCTCTGCTTCGTTTTTCAGCCTGTCACGGTCCTGTCGTGCCCGCTGCACCTCGTTGAAGGCGTCGATCACGTCTGCTGGCGGATCAACAGCCAACAGCTGGACATCGCGCACCCGCACACCGGCCACATATTCGTCGAGCAAATCCTGGAGTTGGGCTCGCGCCTGAATCTGAATATCCTGACGTCCTTCGGTCAGCGCGGTCTGAATCGGCGTACGGCCAATGATTTCACGCATGACAGCTTCGGCAGCCACCTTGATAGTCTGGTCAGGCTCGGCAAGGTTGAACAAATACTGCCCTGCATCCGAAATCCGCCAGAACACAACAAAGTCGATATCGACGATGTTCTCGTCGCCGGTGATCATCTGACTCTCGTCAGCAATGTCGCGGCGAGAGGAACTGTTGCCACTGATGTCACGAAACCCGATCTCGATCCGGTTATCGCGTGTCACCTCTGGGGTCACCACGCTCTCAACCGGATAAGGGATGTGATAATGCAGCCCGGGTGCAGTGGTTCGCACCCATTCACCAAAGCGCAGAACGACGCCCTGCTGCTGCGGATTGACACGGTAAAAACCGGTCATCGCCCATATGGCGATTGCGATGATGACCAGAAGAGAGATTGATCTGCCACCGCTCGGCAGAAATCTGCCCATCGCCTCGCGTCCCTGTCTGACGACCTGGTCAAAGTCCTGCGGCGGCCTGCCGCCACCACCTGACCCCCAAGGGCTGCCACCGTTACCGTTGCCGCCGCCACCGCCGCGACCGCCGCCACCACCGGAACCCCACGGGCCTCCCTGGTCGCCGCCACCTTGATTATTCCATGGCATGATATGCCTACTCCGTTGCGCTATGGTTTCCATCCAGCGCCCCGATCCCGCCCCATAAAAGCAGGGGAATCACTGGCACCTTCACAGCCAAGGGCCTCCGTCGCTTGCCACCGCATGTTGCAAAACGGTGGTGGACGGTTTATCTCACCCCTAACTACCCACATATTTGCACGGAAACACAGTATTTCAAGCATGCCCAGAGATTTGACAGAACAAAGCATCCGTGAGGCCCTGTCGGGTGTCACTACCCCCGGCAGGCCGGACAATCTTGTTGCTGCTGGGCAGGTGTCAGGCATTGTCATCAAGGACGGCCATATCGGCTTCACCATTGAACTTGAACCGACCGAAAAAGACTCTGCCAATACCGTGCGCATTGCGGCCGAAAAGTCTGTCCGGGCACTGGACGGCGTATTGACAGCGACAGCGATCATGACCGCACATGAGGCAGGCCCGCAAACACCAGCCGAAGCTGCGGGCCAATCTGCGCAACCTGCACCCCAGCGCGCACCATTGCAACCTGCCACGCATCTTGTTGCTGTGGCCTCGGGCAAGGGAGGTGTCGGCAAATCAACAACAGCAATCAATCTGGCGCTGGCCGTCGCGACAACCGGACGTTCGGTCGGCATTCTGGATGCTGATATCTATGGCCCATCCCTGCCCCGCCTGATCGGCCAGAACCAGAAGCCTCAAACCAGCAACAACAAGATTGTTCCCATTCCCGCCTGGGGTTTGCAAACCATGTCCATCGGCTATCTGGTTGCCGAGGAATCACCAACCATTTGGCGCGGCCCGATGGTGATGAGCGCGCTGGAACAGATGCTGCGCGACGTGGCGTGGGACAATCTGGACATGCTGATCATCGACATGCCGCCCGGCACCGGAGATGCCCAGCTGACACTGTCGCAGCGCGCCGCGCTTTCGGGCGCGGTGATTGTGTCCACCCCGCAGGATCTGGCGCTGATTGACGCGCGAAAAGGCCTGAACATGTTCCGCAAGGTGAATGTACCGGTACTGGGCATCATCGAGAATATGAGCCATTTCATCTGCCCTGATTGCGGCAGCCAGCACAATGTGTTCGGCCATGGCGGTGCCGCCGCCGAGGCAGCGCGGATCGGTGCGCCATTCCTGGGTGAAATCCCGCTGGAGATGAAAATCAGGGAAACATCGGATGCCGGCACGCCGATTGTGGCCAGTGATCCGAACAGCCCGCATGCCGCGTGTTATCGCGCCATCGCAGGCAATATGCTGGCCCAGCTTGATGCCGCGCAGGCCGCCACCCCGAAAATCGTCATCGATTGAACGGGGATCCGCCCGGGTTATACCTGAACCGCTGTTTTGCGTGTCAGGCGTTCATAGCGGTAGGCGGGCACATCGCCGTCTGCCGCAACATCTTCCAGAATGTTACGTGTCCAGTCGGCTGATCTCAGTTCGGGGAACAGGGCTGCCTGCGGACCACCATCGGGGGCCAGATCGATCACTGTTGCCTCAATCCGGTTGGTACGAGCCAGACCTGTCATGTAAATCTGCCCGCCACCAAACAAAATAATCTCGTTACGTGCATCGGGTGTGGCGGCAATCCAGTCATGCGCTCTGGCGATAGCGGTGTCCAGATCGGCGGCGCGCACAGCGCCCTCTGCGGCCCAGCTTTCATCACGGGTCATCACGATACTGGCGCGGCCCGGCAGGGGCCTGCCAATCGAATCCCATGTCTTGCGGCCCATGATCAACGGGCATCCCATGGTCAGCGACCTGACGCGCTTCAGATCGGCTGGCAAATGCCAGATCAGGCCGCTACCATCACCAATCACGCGGTTTTTCGCCATGGCGACAACCGCCACCATCTCGGTAGTTGCGGGCATCAAACAGCAATCGGGGCCGCGATATGCGGCTGCGCCTGGTAATCGACAATTTCAAAATCGGCAAAACCGAAATCATCAATGCTGTCTGGTACGCGGGTGATACGCAGGTGCGGCGGCGGACCTGGTGTGCGGGTCAGTTGTTCGCGTGCCTGATCAAAATGGTTGGCATAAAGATGCGCATCACCCAATGTATGCACGAATTCACCCGGCTGCAGCTTGCAGACAGCGGCCATCATATGCGTCAGCAATGCGTAGGAGGCGATGTTGAACGGCACGCCCAGAAAGACATCGGCACTGCGCTGATAGAGCTGGCAGGACAGACGTCCGTCAGCCACAAAAAACTGGAACAGGCAATGACAGGGCGGCAGCGCCATGTTCGGAATATCCGCCGGATTCCAGGCAGACAGCATTAACCGGCGCGATTCAGGCGCAGTGCGAATCATCTCGACCAGATCGACAAGCTGATCAATCTCGGCACCGTCAGGCGTCTTCCATCGCCGCCATTGCTGACCATAGACCGGTCCCAGATCACCGTTCGCATCTGCCCAGTCATCCCAGATCGAAACACCGTTTTCCTGCAGATAGCGGATGTTGGTGTCCCCTTTGATGAACCACAGCAATTCATGAATGATTGAGCGCGTATGCAGCTTTTTCGTGGTCAGCAACGGAAAGCCCGCTTCAAGGTCAAAGCGCATCTGATGCCCGAAAACAGCCCGCGTGCCGGTACCGGTGCGATCTCCACGATCGACCCCGTTTTCAAGAACGCGTGACAGAAGATCAAGATATTGCTGCATCGCCTGACACCCGTGCTTTCCACATGAACGAGGCCGATAATCTCGCATGCTGTAATGGCCCGATCAAGCCGCAATCAGCCCGTTTCGGTACACGTCCGCGTGACCAGTGAAAATCTTCCTTTGAATACTGTACCTCCGGTCGTATATTGTGGTTGCTGGTTCGCCGGCTAT
>JADHLH010000044.1 GCA_016780765.1 Alphaproteobacteria bacterium
CATGGTCATGGTCATGATCGTGATCATGACCATGCGGTTCTGGCGCGTTGGGGTTCATTGCGCGGGCCACATTTTCATATTCAGACGCATAGAGCGATGGGGGGATATCGAATGCTTCACCATCGGCGAGCGCATCCAGCACATTCTTTTTAAGTGCCTGACGCAGTGCGGTTGCATGCTGGCCATTGATCTGGCCTGCAACAGCGTCACGCAACGCACCCAGATCATCAAAGCCAAGACGCGCAGCCAGCTCATCATCAATGGCAACCTCGCCCTTTTCGCGCAGTTCCTTGACGGTTACTTCAAATACAGCCGGCTTGCCTGCCAGATGTGTCGCCTGATAATCCTCAGGGAAGTTAACAGTCACATCGCGGGTCTCACCGGATTTAGCGCCGATCAGGCCTTCTTCAAAGCCCGGAATAAAGCTGGCAGACCCCAGTTCCAGCGAATGACCTTCTGCGGCACCGCCTTCGAACGCCTCGCCATCAATACGGCCGACGAAGTCGATCACAACGACATCCCCGTCTTTGGCAGCGCGCTTGCTGGTCACTTCAATTGTTGGCCGGTTGGCATCAGCGATATTGTTCAACGCCTCGTCGACCTCGGCCTTGCCGGCTTCCAGCATCGGCTTTTCAATTTTCAGCGCCGCCAGATCAGGCATGCTGATTTCCGGCATGATTTCGCAGGACAAGGCAGCTTCCAGATCTTTGCCCTCGTCATAGGCCTTGATGTCGACGCTTGGCTGGCTGGCAAGACGCAATTCATTGTCTTCGATAGCCTGGCGCGCACCTTCATCCAGCGCATTCTTCAGCGCTTCGCCCTGAACCTGTGGTCCGAAACGGGACTTCACAACCGACATCGGCACCTTGCCCGGGCGAAACCCCGGCATGTTCACCGTTGCTGCCAGTTCGGTCAGCTTGGCGGACACCTGCTTGTCAATTTCCGCAGCAGTGATTAGAATCGAATATTCGCGAAGCAGCCCTTCGGCCTTGGTTTCTGAAATCTTCATCGAACCTTTTAAATCCTTTTTTTGCGACGGTTTAACGGGACAGCCCCCTGGCAGCCTTCAAACCGCCGTCGCGCCGTTTTTTTTGGCGACGGACAATTTGGTGCGGGCGGAGGGACTTGAACCCCCACGGTTTTCACCACTGGAACCTAAATCCAGCGCGTCTACCAATTCCGCCACGCCCGCAGCGTGGAGCCCGCGCGACACAGAACCAGCCTGTCTGATTCATGCCCGGAGAATGGGGCGAGTGACCGGTTTCGAACCGGCGACCTCCAGTGCCACAAACTGGCGCTCTAACCGACTGAGCTACACCCGCCATCACATTTCTTCGCCGACCTGTCAGTCAGCCCGCTCCCGCAGCGAATTCACACATAAAGAGCATAACCGCACCGGACGACAGCAGACATCGAAATGCAGGGCGGGACATTAGCCGAGGCCATACATGCGCGCAAGTGTGTTTCCCTGCAAAAAATTCAAATAATCCGCATGCTGATCTGCCTGCCATTACCGCACCGGATTCATCCATCGACAAATGCCGAATTTTCGCGGTTTGCACAGGGTTTTGGCAATAGGGCCTCGCCGCTTCCTGTCCCCGCATTGTTCAGAATGCCGCGGTCTTTCCCCTTGCCCCGCATTCTTGATTGCCGCACAATCGAATCATCCGGCACTGGTATGGTACAGGCAGGGCAACATGGCGCCAGACGACATCATCAAAGCAGGTCGCCCCCCAGCGGGCGATAAAACGCGCGGCGGCATGATGACAACAACGCTGGACAGCCGCTACACACAAATGTCAGGCCGGGTGTTTCTGAACGGCACACAGGCCATGGTACGCCTGATGCTGGACCAGGCACGCCTTGATGCTGCTGCCGGGCTGAAAACAGGTGGCATGGTCAGCGGTTACCGCGGCTCGCCGCTGGCCACGCTTGATCAGGAACTGTGGCGCGCGAACAAGCATCTGGACGCGCATGCGATCGAGTTCATTCCCGCGGTGAATGAAGATCTGGCCGCCACTATCATTGCCGGCACGCAGCAAGCAGAAGGCCAGCCGAAAACCACGGTCGATGGTGTGTTCTCGCTCTGGTACGGCAAGGGTCCGGGTGTTGACCGCTCCATCGATGCCATCAAGCACGGCAACGCCTATGGCAGCTCGCCGCATGGCGGGGTGCTGCTGGCAGCTGGCGACGATCATGGCTGTGTCTCCTCAACCATTGCGCACCAGTCGGAACTCAGCCTGATGAGCGCGTCAGTGCCGGTCATCCATCCGGCATCGATCGGCGACATTCTGTCATTCGGATTGTTCGGCTTCGCCATGTCCCGTTATTCAGGCCTGTGGGGTGGCTTCAAATCCGTGTCCGAACTGATCGAGGCTGGTCAGACGGTCGATCTTGCACCGCTGCCAGATTTTGAGAAACCCGCCTTGCCCCCCACAACCGACGGCTTGCATGTGCGCTGGCCAGATGCCCCCGGCCTGCATCTGGAAGAACGGATGGAGGCAAAGCTTGCTGCCGCCGCCGCGTTCGCCGTTGCCAACCCGATCGACCGTGTCATTCATGGCAATACGGCGGCGCGCATGGGGATCATCACCGTTGGCAAGGCGCATGATGACCTGATTGAGGCGCTGCGTCTGATCGGGCTGGACGCTGACGCCTGCAGGCGGTTTGGTATCGATATTTACAAAGTCGGGCTGGTCTGGCCAATTGAACAGACGGGCGCGGCAGCCTTCATGAACGGCAAAGCCGAAATTCTGGTTGTCGAAGAAAAACGCGGTATCGTCGAGGAACAGATCAGGGCACTTGCCACGCGGATGGGAAGCGGTGCCCCTGGCCTGATTACCGGCAAGACCGGGGCGCACAATCATCCGCTGATCCCGACAGCTGGTGAACTGGCACCAGACACATTGTTGCCACTTGTGGCAGAGCGCCTGGATGCGAACTGTGACGGTGCTGATTTCTGCGGCCGGGCGGCACGCCTGACCCCGCCGCCTACAGGCAGCAACAGCCCGGCTTTCAGCCAGCGCACACCGCATTTCTGTTCCGGCTGCCCGCATAACACATCGACCCGTGTGCCCGAAGGGTCTGAGGCGCTGGCCGGTATCGGCTGCCATTTCATGGCGACCATCATGGACCGAAACACCAAATATATCTGCCAGATGGGCGGCGAAGGCGCGAACTGGGTCGGGACCAGCCGGTTCAACGACAACGCGCATATCTTTCAGAATATCGGCGATGGCACCTGGTTTCATTCCGGATCACTGGCCATTCGCCAGGCAGCCGCCACCAACACCAACATTACCTTCAAGCTGTTGTTAAACGATGCCGTTGCAATGACCGGTGGGCAGGCCATCGATGGTGAGATTTCACCAGCCGGGATTGCCCATGTGTGTGCTGCCGAAGGCATTCGCCGCATCGCGCTTGTGTCTGATGATATCAATGCTGTTCAACGCGGCAGTTTTCCCGCCCTGACCAGTTTTCACGATCGCGCCGAGATGGACAGTCTGCAGCGTGAATTGCGTGAATTCAAAGGTGTCTCGATCCTGATCTATCAGCAAACATGCGCTGCCGAAAAACGTCGCCGCCGCAAGCGCGGAGCGATGGTCGATCCCGCCCGTCATGTGGTGATCAATGAAGCTGTATGCGAAGGCTGCGGCGATTGTTCGGTGGCATCGAATTGCCTGAGTGTGGAACCGCTGGAAACGCCTCTAGGCCGCAAACGGCGCATCAACCTGTCCAGCTGCAACAAGGATTTCACTTGCCTTGACGGGTTCTGCCCCAGCTTTGTGACGATTGAGGGCGACCGTCTGGCAACAGCCGCCAGCATGCCGGATTTCAGCGCCGCCATTGCCACTCTTCCCGACCCGTCGCCGCCAGTGATCCACGATGCCTATGACATTATCGTGACGGGCGTCGGGGGAACCGGGGTTGTTACGGTGGGCGCGGTGTTGTCCATGGCAGCACATCTTGACGGGACGGCGACCAGCCTATTGAACTTTTCCGGACTGGCGCAGAAATTTGGCGCGGTGATGAGCTTTATCCGCCTTGCCGCCTCACCAGACCAGCTGAACCAGACGCGCATTGCCAGCGGGGCCGCGGACGCGCTGATTGGCTGTGATGCGGTGGTGTCAGCCTCACCAACCGCAATGGCGACCTATCGCCAGGGCACCCGCACGGTGATCAATCTGGCCGAAATGACCACCGGCCAGATTGTCAGCTCACGCGACCTGGACCTGCAGATTGATGACAGGCTGGCCGCCATTGCGCTGGCCACTGGCAGCGACGGGATCAACGGGTTCAACGCCAACTACGTGGCCGAGGCCGCGCTGGGTGATGTTGTATATGCGAACATCATGATGCTGGGCGCTGCCTGGCAGAACGGCGCGGTGCCGGTATCGATCGAGGCGATATTCCGGGCCATTGAATTGAATGGCGTCAAGCCGGAGATGAACCGGCTTGCCTTTGATATCGGCCGGTTGATGATCGCGGCACCAGACAGTGTGACCGAAACACTGAAGCCGACAACCAGTACCGCACCCATCCCGCAGGATTACGCGCAGATCGTCAATCACCGCGCAGGCCTGCTGACTGACTATCAGGATGCTCGCTATGCCGATCTCTATCGCAGCCGTCTTGATGGCTTTGCAGCACGCTGTGATGATGAGGCCCTGCGATGTATCGTTGCGCGCGAGCTGTACCGTGTCATGGCATACAAGGATGAATATGAGGTGGCACGCCTGCACGCGCGGGCAGCTTTCGGTGCGTCGCTGGATAACCAGTTTGCGCCGGGCTATCGCACCGTCAATCATATGGTGGTGCCGTTTCTGACGCGCCAGATCGATGCGAGAGGACGGCCAAAGAAGACCGACATGCGCCTGATTAAATATCTGTTCCCGCTGCTGGCGCGCGGCAAGGCGTTGCGGGGCAGCCGTTTTGACCCGTTCCGGTATCAGCATGACCGCAAGCAGGAACGCGCGCTGATCGACTGGTATCTTGATCTGATGGCACAATATGACAGCAGCGATGACCCGGCTGCCTGGCATTCGCTTCTGGGCGCAGCTGGTGATATTCGCGGCTTTGGCCCGGTGAAGATACAGGCGATTGAAACAGTCAGGGCGTCAGTGACCGAACAGCTTGCCGCGATTGGCCGGAAGATTGGCCAGAACTGATCTGCATCATGAATACATCCATGTTGAGACGACCGTCACGGATGCTGGCATTGCAGATATGTCTGGCCAAATGTCTTGTCAGGCATACGACATCCCTGGCATGCGCGCGGGTCATCGCGCTGCTGGCATCACTGACAGCTTTTGTGTCTCCTGCCATGGCGACGGAGCATGCCCGATCCATCATCGTGCAATCGACCACATCAACACAGAATTCCGGTTTTTATCGCCATATCACACCCGCGTTTACTGCCGAGACAGGCATTGCGGTGCGGGTCATTGCTGTGGGCACGGGGCAGGCGCTGAAGAATGCTCAAAATTGTGATGGTGATCTGGTGATCGTCCATGCGCGCGACGCCGAGATGCGATTCATTAAAAAGGGATACGGGCTGCAACGCCGCGAACTGATGTATAATGATTTCGTCATTATCGGCCCGCCGGATGACCCGGCAGACATAGGTGACGCACCCGATACGAACACGGCCCTGCAGCGCATCGCGGCAACCACAGCGCCTTTTGCATCCAGAGGCGATGCCAGCGGCACCCATATCAAGGAACGGGCATTGTGGCGCGCTGCCAACGTCGACCCGCAGGCCGATATTGACGGGTGGTATCGCGAAACCGGCAATGGCATGGGGGCGACGCTGAATTACAGCGTACAATCCTACAGCTATACGCTGACTGACCGCGCCACCTGGCTGGCTTTTGGCAACCGGTTTGACCACAAAATTCTTGTTGAGGGAGACCCTGCCCTGTTCAACCAGTATGCGATTGTCAGCATCAACCCGGCGCATTGCCCATCTGTGGCTGGCGAGGATGCCGAGATCTTTGCTGACTGGTTGTTGTCACCGCGCGGACAGACCCATATCACCAAACTGACCCGCAAGGGACAGCAGCTGTTTTTTCCGAATGCCGCCGCACAGGACGGGACAGACTGACCCACCAAAGCGATGCGGGAAGATTGACCTATACGGCAAAGACTGACCTATACGGCAAAGACTGACCTATACGGCAAAGACTGGCTCATATGGAAAAGACTGGCTCATACGGCGAAGACACTGGCACGGGGCAAAAGTTACCCTCATCTCAGGTCATCGCGTACGAATTCTGGTGCAGCATATGTCGTGTCTTTGGGTCGGGCATCGATTCAGCCTTTTATTGCATCATGCTGCCTAATTTCTGTGCAAATCTGGCAGATTCATCATCCGGTGCCATAATGTCGCGGCGCGTGGCTTGTCGTCACAGGCTGGCTGCGCGAGATTGCCTAACAACAGCGGTAAGATATCCCCCGATATCTCCCGCGCCAACAGGCTGAAATACCGAGGTCCGTTTTCCAGAGGTCCTATATACACAGGTCCTCATTACACAGGCCCTTATTACACAGGCCCTGAATGCACAGGCCCTAAATGCACAGGAAAGGCGCCATGAAGAAAATCGAAGCCATCATCAAGCCGTTCAAGCTGGATGAGGTCAAGGAAGCCCTTCACGATGTCGGAATTCAGGGCATTACTGTTCTCGAGGCAAAGGGGTTTGGTCGCCAGAAAGGCCATACCGAACTTTACCGCGGGGCTGAATATGTTGTGGATTTCCTGCCGAAAGTGAAGATTGAAGTTGTCATCGAGGAAGCACTGCTGGAACGCGTTGTTGATGCCATTCAGCAAGCAGCCCAGACAGGACGCATCGGCGACGGCAAGATCTTCATTTCAACAATCGATGAAGCCATCCGTATCCGAACCGGTGAACGCGGCGGCGACGCGGTCTGACCACACGCCCCTGTCCCTCACCCCCTGTCCCTCACCCCATGGCCGGCCTGCCGGCACCAAGACACACTAAAGACGAATGGAAGGAATACCCATGTCTGACGCAAAAGCGATCATGGAGATGATCAAGGAAAACGACATCACTTATGTCGATCTCCGTTTTACCGACCCACGCGGCAAGATGCAGCACGTCACCCAGCATATCGACACCATCGATGAGGAAAGCCTGGCCGAAGGCTTTATGTTCGACGGATCGTCAATCGCTGGCTGGAAGGCCATCAATGAGTCAGATATGACGCTGATGCCTGACCTGTATCGCTGCTATGTCGACCCGTTTTTCGCACAGCCGACACTGGCCGTGTTCTGCGACGTGCTGGAGCCGTCAACCGGCGAAGCCTACAGCCGTGACCCGCGCAGCACCGCCAAGGCCGCACTGGCCCACATGGAATCAGCCGGCATCGGCGATACCGCCTTTTTCGGCCCGGAAGCTGAGTTCTTCATCTTTGAAGACGTAAAGATCGACGTGTCGATGAACCGCGCCATGTATGCGGTGGATTCAACCGAAGGCCCTTACAACAGCGCCAAGGATTATGAAGAAGGCAACATGGGTCATCGCCCAGGCGTCAAGGGCGGCTATTTTCCGGTCCCGCCAATCGACAGTGGCCAGGACATCCGTTCCGAAATGCTGTCAGTTATGGCCGATATGGGCGTGCCTGTTGAAAAGCATCACCACGAGGTTGCCCCGTCACAGCACGAGCTGGGCATGAAGTTCGGCACGCTGATCGAAACCGCTGACAACCTGCAGCTGTACAAGTACAGCGTCCATCAAGTTGCCCATGCTTATGGCGTTTCCGCCACCTTCTTGCCAAAGCCGATTGCCGGTGACAACGGGTCGGGCATGCATGTGCACCAGTCGATCTGGAAAGAAGGCAAGCCACTGTTCGCCGGCAACGGCTATGCCGATCTGTCGGAAATGGCACTGTTCTACATCGGCGGCATCATCAAGCATGCCAAGGCACTGAACGCCTTCACCAACCCGTCGACCAACAGCTACAAGCGTCTGATCCCGGGTTATGAGGCCCCTGTGCTTCTGGCCTATTCATCGCGCAACCGGTCTGCATCCTGCCGGATCCCGCATGTGAACTCGCCAAACGGGAAGCGTGTAGAGGTTCGCTTCCCCGATGCCATGGCCAACCCGTATCTGGCCTTCTCGGCGATGCTGATGGCCGGCCTTGACGGTATTCAGAACAAGATCCACCCCGGCGATGCCATGGACAAGGATTTGTATGATCTGCCAGCCGAAGAGCTGTCACAGATCCCGACAGTGTGCGGATCACTGCGTGAGGCTCTGGACGCGCTCAGCGCCGATCGCAGCTTCCTGACGCAGGGCAATGTCTTTACCGACGATCAGATCGATGCCTATATCGACCTGAAGATGGAAGAGGTCATCGCGCTGGAGCACACGCCGCATCCGGTCGAATTCCAGATGTATTATTCGGTCTAGCACCGCGCTGGCGATCCGGCGGCCCACACAGCCGCCACCAGATAATGAAATTGCAAACCCCCGGGCAAATGTCCGGGGGTTTTTTTGTGTGTTATCTAGGTTCTTTGCAGTAGCGGTAGAGATGATGCTCAATCTCCTCAAAGCCTTGTATCGGTATCCTAAAGTTAACTGGCTGGCCTCGCTTGTCTTTTGCGCGGCCAATGAGAACATCACCAGATCGCATCTTCGCAAGAAATCTGGCAACCTTGCTCCCGTCAAATATCATCAGATGCTTCTCGTGCGACTTCATCAGAATCGTCTGGGACTGCTGCTTATCGACTCGAAATTCGATGTTGCGCGTGTGATGTCCCTGAATGAACTCCTCCGTCAGGATAACGATATATGGTGTTGTACCTTCCTTGTCACATTTGAGGACGATCATGTCTGTCACGTCTGAGTTTACAGGCTGATATAGGTCAGCCCCGATCAGCACAATCCCCCTCCTGGAAGAAAAATTTTCTTCCAAATCATCTACCATGGTGTTCAGCACGATCTTCACCTCATCGGTAAAGTCATCAGTGATCGTCCTGATCTGCCAGTCCTTATGCCGCTTTATCTTTGTTTCGGCTAAAACAGACGGAATCGATCCAGCAATCACCAAGATAGCCACTAGATTGGCAAGGTAGAAAAAGCGATGAGGGTCTTTCATCAGACCTACCCCCCTCCAAAGCCTTCTACAGACAATATCTTGTAGCCACGGTCCGTCATGCAGCGGTCAACAATCGAAGTTGGTCCGAATTTCGTGATATCACGTGTATAGTCTAGATTTTCTGCGCCGACAGCCCCGCCAATGGCACCACCATATAGCGCGCCCGCTGTGGCCGAACGCCCAGTGTGATAGTCATTGTTTCTACCCACAGAATGGCCGATCACGGCCCCCGCCAGCGCGCCGACGAATGCGGCTTTCTGGGCATCCTCGCGTTCTTTTTTCTGCTGCGCTTCATAGGCCGCCTGAACACGAACCCCCAGCGCCCGGCATTCATCCAGATCTTTATTGTAGTCGGCGATGTCATAGCCCTGCCCCCCGACGTCAATGACTGGGGCATAAGTGGTGAGATCGATACGGGCAGAATCCTGAGCACATGCCACAAATGCCAACATGCCGGTCAACAAGACTGCCGTTTTCAGAGGCCGAACTTTCTTTTTCATGGTCATGAATATATCTCCAAATTGAGTCAAACACGGCAACGCTACACCGAGACAGGTAAAATTAGTGTTAATGAACAGCAAAAATATACCACCTGATGGACCCCATATCCTGCCATTCGGCTTGGCGGTCACCACAAGATACGGTAGAAAGAGACAGTGTCGTCCCACCGTGTCGCCCACAGTGTCGCCCACTGAGCACTGGTGTGTCCTGGTGTTGTCGGCGCGCATAACCCACGCGAAAGACAGTTGAAACATGGCCGATCTTTTTGGTGCCGCGGCAAATGCCGACGGATATGACGCCGCCAATATCGAAGTTCTGGAAGGGCTGGAGCCTGTACGCCACCGCCCCGGCATGTATATCGGCGGCACGGATGAGCGCGCGCTGCATCATCTGGCGGCGGAGATTCTGGACAATTCGATGGATGAGGCCGTGGCCGGCCATGCCAACCGGATCGATATCCATCTGGAAGGCCGCGACCGGCTGACAATTCGGGATAATGGCCGCGGCATGCCGGTTGGCGAGCATCCGAAATTTCCCGGCAAATCGGCGGTCGAGGTGATCCTGACAACGCTGCATGCGGGCGGCAAGTTTTCCGGCAAGGCCTATGCCACATCCGGCGGCCTGCACGGCGTTGGCGCATCGGTTGTGAACGCACTGTCATCCGAATTGCATGTCGAGATCGCGCGCGACAAAAAATTGTTCTCGCAATCCTTTTCACGCGGCATGCCGCAGGGCCAGCTTGCCGAGATTGGCGCCGCCCCGAACCGCCGCGGCACGGCCGTGACCTTCTGCCCCGATCCCGAGATTTTCGGCGCCAATCCAAAGTTTCGCCCCGCCACCCTGTACCGCATGGCCCGATCCAAGGCCTATCTGTTCGCCGGTGTGGAAATCCGCTGGAAATGTGCGCCTGAGCTGCTGGACGGCGATCAGGAGGTGCCCGAAGAGGGCACGCTGCATTATCCGGGTGGGCTGGCAGATTTTCTGGAAGATGCCACGCGTGACAAGGGGCTGCTGATCTCGACCCCCTTTGCCGCGCAGGTGGAACTTGATGACCAGAAATTCGAATGGGCGATTACCTGGCTGAATGGCGGCGAGGACGGATTTTTCCATTCCTATTGCAACACGGTACCAACGCCGTCTGGCGGCACCCACGAAACCGGCTTCCGTCAGGCCATCACGCGTGCGCTGCGCAGCTTTGGTGATCTGGCCGGCAACCGCAAGGCGGCCGATATCACGGCTGATGACGTGTTTGCCGGCACCGCGGTAATGCTGTCGGTGTTTTTGCGTGATCCACAATTTCAGGGCCAGACAAAAGACCGGCTGGTGTCGGGCGATGCCACCAAATTGACCGAACAGGCTGCCCGCGACCGGTTTGAACAATGGCTGTCAGCCGATGCCGCCCGGGCCAATTTCCTGCTGGATGCCGCGATTGAGCGCGCCGAGGACCGCAAACGGCGCAAGAAAGAGCGCGAGGTGGCCCGCAAGTCGGCAACCCGCAGACTGCGCCTTCCCGGCAAGCTGGCGGACTGCACGTCGAATGATACCGAAATGACGGAATTGTTCCTTGTCGAGGGGGATTCGGCTGGCGGGTCTGCCAAGCAGGCGCGTGATCGCAAAACGCAGGCGGTGCTGCCGCTGCGGGGCAAGATCCTGAATGTCGCCAGTGCCAGCACCGAAAAGCTGGGGGCCAATCAGGAATTGTCAGACCTGTCGCTGGCGCTTGGCGTGCGGGCCGGCAAGGATTTCCGGCTGGATGACTTGCGCTATGGCAGGGTCATCATCATGACGGATGCCGATGTTGACGGCGCGCATATCGCGGCGCTGCTGATGACCTATTTCTATCGTGAAATGCCGACACTGATCGAGGCTGGCCGCCTGTATCTGGCGCAGCCTCCACTGTTCCGCATGACGCAGGGGGCAAAAACCCTCTATGCGCTGGATGATGTGCAGCGTGAGGAACTGGCGCGCACCGGCTTCAATGCGCGCGGCAAGATCGAAATCAGCCGCTTCAAAGGTCTTGGCGAAATGCCGCCGGCGCAGCTGAAAGAAACCACCATGAATGCGAACACGCGGCGGTTGCTGCGGGTTGAACTGCCCCGCCGTGATGCCAGCGGTGCAGATGCGCGGCGCGGGGTCGACCAGCTTGTCAACACCCTGATGGGCAAGAAGGCTGAACTGCGGTTCGGCTATATCCGCGACCATGCCGAAGACGTGCTGGCCGACCTGGACGTGTGACGGGATTTGCCATGGCGGACAAAACCGCCAGGCGCGTGTCCGGTTTTACGCTGAACGCTGGGAATTAGAGGGCGTCGAACAATTGTTGCAGGGCACCGGTTACCGCCTGTGGTGCCTCAAGGCTCGACAGATGGCCCACATCATCCAGAATGACCAGCCTGCTATCCGGCACAAGGCCTGCCATATCGACAGACAGCGCAGGCGGTGTCAGCGTATCAAGACCGCCGCACAGAACCAGCACCGGCACCTGCATGCCGGCCAGCGTATCTGACTGGTCACGACGTCCCAGAATGGCATGCTGCTGCCGCACGAAATTTGTGCGCCCCACCGCTTCGGTCATGGCAAACACGCGGGCGACGACAGCGTCATCCGCCATCGCCTGCGGCGACAGGAAGGATTTCAGCAAATGCCGCGTGACCCCGCGAAACCGGTCGCTCTCGGCCATTTTGATGGTGGCGGCGCGTTGCTTTCGTTTCGCCTCGTCATCTGCGCGGTGGGCCGTGTTCAGCAAGGCGAGCCCGGCCAGCCTTTCGGGGGCCAGACGCGCCATCTCCATCGCCACATAGCCGCCCATCGACAGACCAACCGGCACCAGCGGCCCGTCAGCCAGCGCCAGCGAATCACGCGCCATCTCGGTGATGCTGTCACGACCAAGCGTATTGGCCAGTTGCGGGGGGTACGGGCTTTGCAAATCGGCCATCTGCGCGGCGAACAAATCACCCGTCAGGATCAGACCCGGAATGAAAATTGGCGTAAAGGATGACGGCATCGGGCAGAGGTCCTGCGGTCTATAACCGCGAAAACACCATGTCTGGTTGACGTTTGGCAAATATGTCTGTATCACCTCGTTCCAGTAATGCCCAGAGGAAACCGCTTTAACAACAGCGTACCGGTCATATGCTGCAGCCTGACAACCGCAGCATCAATACCGCAAGATCGCAGATATCGCCGAGATTAGAGATATCGCCTTTGACCGACAAACCGTGACCTGCGACTACTGTGACCTGCGACTGTGGAATGACTTGGCTGATGGGCCTCTCCCCCGTGCACATGTGCAAATGCGTTACCAGAGGATGGTACCGGTGAATTTTTCCGAACTTGGTCTATGCCAGGAACTCAGCCAGGCGGTTGCCGACCTTGGCTATACAGAACCCACTCCTATTCAGGAAAAATCAATTCCCTATGTACTGATGGGACGCGATATTCTGGGATCAGCCCAGACAGGGACTGGCAAGACTGCCAGCTTTACCCTGCCGATGATCGAAATCCTGGCGTCTGGTCGCGCCAAGGCCCGCCTGCCCCGCTCATTGATCCTTGCGCCGACACGCGAACTCGCCGCACAGGTCGCCGATTCATTCGAAAAATTCAGCACCTACCACAAGCTGTCGATGGCGCTGTTGATTGGCGGGGTCAGCTTTGCCGACCAGAACGCTGCCCTAAGCAAGGGTGTTGATGTTCTGATTGCCACGCCCGGCCGCCTGCTCGACCATTTTGAGCGCGGCAAGGTGCTGCTGACCGATGTAAAGGTTCTGGTGATCGACGAAGCTGACCGGATGCTAGATATGGGGTTCATTCCCGATGTCGAACGTATTGTCGGGTTGCTGCCACCACTGCGCCAGACGCTGTTCTTTTCTGCCACCCTGTCCAACGATATCAAGAAACTCAGCGACAAGTTTGTCAGCAATCCAAAGGTGATCGAGGTCGCACCACCGGCATCAACTGCCGACACCGTGGCACAGCACCTTGTCTGGACATCGCCAAAGCGCAAGCGCGAGGCCCTGCGCGGCCTGCTGCGCAGCGAAGAAGTCAAAAACGCGGTGATCTTCTGTAACCGCAAGCGTGATATCAGCACGCTTGTCACATCGCTAAAACAGCATGATTTAAGTGCTGTTGCCCTGCATGGCGACATGACACAATCGGCTCGGCTTGACGCGCTGCAGAAATTCAAAGATGGCGAAGTGCCGCTGATGATTGCATCCGATGTGGCGGCGCGCGGACTGGATATCGCCGGGCTCAGCCATGTGTTCAACTTCGATGTGCCTGGCAATGCCGAGGATTATGTCCACCGGATTGGCCGCACGGGCCGCGCTGGCAAATCAGGGCGCGCCTTTACCATCGCCGCCAGTGAAGATGACAAAAAATATGTCGGCGCGATCGAAAAGCTGATTGGCAAGCCGATCCCTTTGGTTGGTGATGCCAAGAGTGAGGCACCGCAAGATGCATCCGAGGCCAAACCGGCCTCTCGCTCAAAGAAGAAGAAAGCCGGGTCTCGCAAAACAGAAGCTGGCAGCCCCGACACTGGCAGCCCCGAAACTGGCAGGCCCAAAACTGGCAGGCCCGAAAGCAGAAAGACCGGCAGCGGGCGCAAAGACGCCAGCAGCAACGAGGCTGGCAAAAGCGATTCTGGCAAAAGCGATTCCGGACGCAATGATGATAACCGGTCACGTGGTGGGCGGTCTCGCCGCAAACAGGAAAATGCGCCGAGTGAATTGCCAGCGCCGCCAGAATGCAAAGGTGATACTTTGCAGGATACCGGCCACGTTCCGGCCTTCCTGCTGCGCTCCTGACACCAGGTTTCAGGCCGCCTGAAGGGCCTTGTCGACGACCTCTCGCAGATCATTAGATTGCGCACGCGCCTGCACCATCTTCAGCGCCGCGCGCATGCGTGTCTTGCGATCATCCGTATAGCTGTCCATGCGGGTCAGCGGCAGCGCCATCCGCGCCGCCACCTGTGGATTGCGCTCATCAATGCTGATCAGCTGACGTGCAACATAGTCATAACCGGACCCGTCAGCCGCATGGAAGTTGGGTGTGTTCCCAACCATGAATGCCCCCAGAATAGCGCGAATCTTGTTGGGATTTTTCGGATCAAAGCCGGGATGTTCCATCAACGCATCAAGACGTGTAGTCCCGCCACCGACCGATGACATCGATTCCATCTGGAACCATTTTTCCATAACCAGCGGATTGTCCTGCCAGCGATCATGAAAAACAGCAAGGCCGCGTGCACGGGCACCGTTATCGCAATGGATCAAGGCTTTCAGCCCGCCCTGCGACAGCGTCATATTGGTATCGGCAACCATCTTCTCAGCAGCGGCAATGGCAGTGGTATCACCTGCAGCAACGCCGAGCTCGACAAACTGCACCAGCAGCGCCCGCCCGCCAGCGGTAGAAGCAAGTCTAACCTGATTGTCCATCGCCTGACCAATCTCATCGGCCAGCGCCCTGCCAAGCGCGCCCTGTATGGACCGGCGCGCGTCAAACAGCGCCACCGGATCAGCCGGATGATGTGCTGCCTCCAGAACCGGCAGGCCGGGCAAACGAAGGCTGCCCGCCTTGAAGTCATCCAGCAGATCGTCATCGGCAAGGATCTGGCGATATCCCCAGGCCAGATCATCGACATCTGTAACGCCGCCAGCCGCCACCGCCAGAATGGCATCACGACTTAGAATCTGTGCCGAATCCCACTTGTTGAACAGATCACTGTCATGCGCCATCAAACGCAGGCGTTCATCTGCGCCAAGATCATCATCAAGTTCAACCGGCGCTGAAAATCCGCGCAAAATGCTTGGCGTCAGCATGCCCGGCAACGCGCCGCCATCGGCAGCGGTGAAGCTAAAGCTGGCCTCTGCCTGATCGAACAGCAGCACATGTTCATTCCGCACCGTATTTTCGCCAGACAGGCGGGTTGCGACCGGCGCACCATCCTGTCCGACGAACCCGACACGCACCGGCACCGGCAACGGGTCACGCGGACTGCCAGCAGCAGTTTCGGGCAGTGACTGCTTAAACAGCAGTGACGATGTTGTTGATGATGTACCACCGGTGGCGGTCTGCTGCTGGCGCTTTACATGCAGGCGCGGCGTGCCGGCCTGCGAATACCAGCGCTGAAAGCCTGACATGTCGCAATCATTGGCATCGGCCAGCGCGGCAACAAAATCATCGCAGGTGACAGCCGATCCGTCATGCCGCTCAAAATAGAGGTCCATGCCGCGCCGAAACCCGTCACGCCCCAGAAAGCCAGCCATCATGCGAATGACTTCGGCCCCCTTTTCATACACGGTGGGTGTGTAGAAGTTATTGATTTCACGATATGATTCAGGACGTATCGGATGTGCAGTCGGGCTACGGTCCTCGGGGAACTGGGCAGCACGAAGCAGGCTTACATCACTGGCGCGTTGCACCCCTTCATCATGCATATCAGCCGAAAAACACTGGTCCCGATACACTGTCAGGCCTTCTTTCAGCGTTAGCTGGAACCAGTCGCGGCAGGTAACCCTGTTACCTGTCCAGTTGTGAAAATATTCATGCGCAACGATTGATTCCACGCGGTCGAGGTCTTCGTCCGTTGCTGTCTGCGGATCAGCCAGAACAAATTTGCTGTTGAAG
>JADHLH010000045.1 GCA_016780765.1 Alphaproteobacteria bacterium
AAGAGCGGGCCATACGGCCTCTGTCTCGGCCTGACAGGCAGCACGCGCCGTCTCATACGCCCAGTCCAGCCATGGCAGCAGGGCAGCCGTATCCGCCGGATCAACCGTCGGCCCACCCCAGATGCGCAGCCCCGTCGGGGCGTCGCGGTAAGCCCCGATATCAACAGCCACATCTTCAGCCTCAAGGCGCGCCTGAAGTGCCTTGACGATGGCCTTCTGCGCCTTGTCGTCCTGTGCGGCAAACCACGCATCGGTGATCACCAGGCAGATGGCGGTTGTCGACATGGTGCGCATATCTTCGGCCAGAAAGGCAAAATACGGGGTTTCGGCAATCCATGTGCTGACGTGGCTGAACCCGGTTTCAACCCGACCGACAAGCGCGTCGATCCCGCCAATGGATTCGGCCCAGACAAGCGCATCGATCGCATCCTCAATCACCAGCATCGACGGCGTATTGATCGTCGCACCTTCAAAGATACCGGCATCCAGCTTGCCGCCCTTGGAAAGGCGCAGGATTTTCGGCACAGGCCATGATGGCGCGTGGGTGTTGGCGCGTTCGACAGCGCGCGGCGACAGAATGATCACGCCATGACCACCCTCACCACCAAGCGACTTCTGAAAGCTGAAAGTGGTGACATCCAGCTTGTCCCACGGCAAATGCATCGCAAAACAGGCCGAGGTGGCGTCACAGATCGTCAGGCCCGCCCGGTCATCGGCAATCCAGTTGCCATCCGGCACGCGCACACCCGAAGCGGTGCCATTCCATGTGAAGACCACATCATGATCAAAATTCACCTGCGACAGGTCGGGCAAAGCGCCATATCCGGCTTCGTGGCGCACCAGCGGTTCAATCTTCAGCTGATTGGCGGCATCGGTGATCCAGCCTTTGCCAAAGGCTTCCCAGCCCAGAATATCGAGGCCGCGCGGCCCCAGCAGCGACCACATCGCCATCTCGACCGCACCGGTATCCGATGCCGGCACGATGCCGACAATATAATCATCAGGCAGTGCCAGCACCCGGTGAATGCGGGCGATACAATCTTGAATTCGTGATTTCGGGTAGGAGGCGCGGTGTGACCTGCCAAGCGAGGCAGTGTCGAGAGCATCCGGGGTCCATCCTGGCCGTTTGCGGGTCGGTCCGGTAGAAAACAGCGGCGATGCCGGCTTGGTTACCGGCGTGGCAAAAGCAAACCCGTGCGTCGGGTTACCGCGTGTCGCGTTCATAGCGCCCTCATCAGTCATGTGGCCACCCGTTGGGGGGTGACGGCCCACACACAAGATGCCGACAGGGTGCCGCGCCGTCAACCCGCCAAATGGATTGGACGCAGAAAATATTTACCGATTGGTAAATATTTGTAATCAGGCTGTTTTTTTGGACTCACCCTGAAGAAGCAAAATTATTTCATTCATTTTGCTCTGTAACAGCTCTTCGGTATCCGCTTCAACCATGACCCGCACCAGCGGTTCGGTACCTGACGGGCGCACCAAAATACGGCCCGCATTACCCATGTCGGTCTCGATCCTGGCCAGCGCGTCGCGGATCATCTGCCGTTCCAGAATCGCCCCGTCCATGTCGCGCAGATTCTCCAGCCGCTGACATTTTGGCGCGAACATATGAAATGTTTCACTGGCGGGTTTTGTTGCGCGCGACAGGATATGCAGCATCTGCAGGGCCGCAATCAGACCATCGCCGCTGGGGCATAATGATGTCATCAGGATATGACCCGAAGATTCGCCGCCAAGATTCATCCCGCCAGCCCGCATCATCTCCAGCACATAGCGGTCACCGACACGCGCACGGTGCAGCTTCAGCCCCTTGTCAGCAAGGCAGGTCTCAATACCGCCATTTGTCATTACCGTGCCGACAACACCGCCGCCACTCAGACTGCCTTCATCATGCATCGTGCCGGCAAGACAAGCCAATAATTGATCACCATTGATGATCCGGCCAGTCTCGTCAGCCACAATCAGCCGGTCTGCATCGCCATCCAGCGCGATGCCAACATCCGCCCCATGCGCCACGACCGCCGCCGCCATCACATCAGGATGGACTGCACCGCAGCCCTCATTGATGTTGAAGCCGTCAGGATCAGTCGCCAGCGATATTACCTCGGCGCCAAGATCGTTCAACGTGTCCGGAGCGGTGCGATAAGCAGCACCGTTGGCACAGTCTACCACCACCTTCATACCGTCAAGGCGCACCTGCGCGTCCAGTGTCGATTTAGCGAATTCCACATATCGCCCAACCGAATCCAGCATCCGGCTGGCGCGCCCCAGCTCGGTCGGTTCGGACAGGGCGATGGATCCCGCGGCGAGCGTCGAAATACCGCTCTCGATCTCATCCGCCAGTTTTGACCCATCCGGGCCAAACAGCTTTATGCCATTATCATAGAACGGGTTGTGACTTGCCGAGATCATCACCCCAAGATCGGCGCGCAGTGATTGCGTCAGATAGGACACACCGGCAGTTGGCATCGGGCCAAGCAGACGGCAGTCCATACCGATTGAAGTAAAGCCGGCAACCAGCGCCGCCTCGACCATATAGCCCGACACACGCGTGTCCTTGCCGATCACCACAAGGGGCCGGCCCGTCCGTTCCTTGTTACTGTTGATGAACCAGCGTCCGGATGCCAGTGCCAGCCGAACAATGGCCTCAGCCGTCATCGGGCCGGTATTGATGCGTGCCCGTACCCCGTCGGTTCCAAACAGCCCCGCCATGTCTATTGCCCTTTATCAGGTGATCATCCACTGGCAAACAGCGACGCGCGCCAGACAGGTCTATAAATACGGCCGCCGCCAGATCGGCACAAGCGGCGAAACAGGCTTATCCCGTATTTTAATCCTTCAGACCAGTATGCGCCGGGTCATACCGGCGCTTGGGGATGGCTAATGCGCGTCGGCAAGCGCCATCTCAACCGCCACAGCCTGCGCCGTTTCGGCCACATCATGCACGCGCAGCATCTGCGCGCCCTGACGCAATGCCGCCATGCCCAGTGCCAGCGATCCCGGCAGGCGATGATCGGCATCCTTACCGGCAGACATCTTGGCGATGCTGGATTTGCGGCTGGCCCCGATCAGGATCGGCACACCCAGCACATGCAGCATCGAGACCCAGTTGATCAGCTGCAGATTATGCATAACTGACTTGCCAAACCCATAGCCCGGATCAACGGCCAGCATGGCCCGCGGAATGCCAGCTTCTTCGGCAGCGGCGATCCGGTCTTCAAGAAAGGTCAGAATTTCCACCGGTGCAAATCCGTATTGCGGATCATCCTGCATGGTATCGGGTGTCCCCTGCATATGCATGATGATCACCGGCACCTGCGCAGCGGCAGCGGCTTGCAGCGCACCATCTCCGCGCAATCCGCCAACATCATTGATCACAGCTGCACCGCCAGCAACCGCACGCGTCATTACATCTGCATGGCGCGTATCAATCGACAGCACCGCATCACCGCCGCGAAGCCCGGCCAACACCGGCAGCACACGCGCCAGTTCCTGATTTCGGGTCACCGGTTCAGCCCCCGGACGGGTGGATTCCCCGCCGATATCAATGATCGCTGCGCCAGCCTCAAACATCGTGCGGCCGGCCGCAATGGCGCGCGCCGGGGCGTTATGCCGCCCGCCATCGGAAAAACTGTCAGGTGTCACATTCAGGATGCCCATCAGCTGGGGCCGGTCCATTGACAGCCCGCAGAAATCGCCGCGCGGAGCCAGCAACCGGTCCAGCATGCCGGACGCTGCGTTCGGATCATCCGAGGCTGCCATAAGCGCATCCGGCACCATGCGGCAGATAGTATAGCTGCCCGTATCCTGACGCTGTACGACATCCAGTTCGGAAAACCGGGCCCAGCCACCGGCCAGCCGGTGTATACCTGATGGCACAATCACCGGCCGCAGCCATGTCGGAACGGCAAAAGGCGGCACACGCGGCGCCGCCTCCTGTTCTGGTCTTCTGTCAGTCATACCGGTCAGGCAGGCTCGCTGCCCGGATTTTTCGGCCGGTTGGAACCCGGGATCGAGGCGCGCTTGCGCTTGGTCCGCGGGGTATCCACCTCATCCGCCGGGTCAGGCCGCGACAGGGTTCCGCCTTCAACGATGATTTGAATTTCATCACCATTCAGCGTCTCATACTCCAGCAGGCCCTGGGCAAGACGCTCCAGCTCATTACTGTTTTTCTTCAGAATGTCTGTCGCGTGCTTATAGGCCTCATCGACAATCCGGCGAATTTCGGTGTCGATGATCGATGCTGTGGCATCGGCGACATTTTTCTGTTGCGATACCGACCGGCCAAGGAACACTTCCTGCTCGTCAGCGTTATAGGCAAGGAAGCCCAGCTTTTCCGACATGCCCCATTCCGTCACCATCCGGCGCGCCATATCGGTCGCCATGCGGATATCGGATGACGCACCGGTAGTAACCCGCTCCTCACCAAAGATCAGCTCTTCGGCAATACGGCCACCACAGGCCACCCGCAGATCGGCATAGATCTGTTCACGGGCCAGCGAAATGCGGTCGCCTTCAGGCAGCCGCATCACCATGCCAAGGGCACGGCCACGCGGAATGATGGTCGCCTTATGAATCGGGTCAGATGCCGGGCAATGAAGGGCCACAACCGCGTGCCCTGCCTCGTGATAGGCTGTCAGGCGCTTTTCATCATCAGTCATCACCATGGACCGGCGTTCCGATCCCAGCATGACCTTGTCCTTGGCCTCTTCAAATTCTGCCATCGACACTGTGCGGCGGCCTTTACGGGCAGCCAGCAATGCGGCCTCATTGACCAGATTGGCAAGATCGGCACCGGAAAATCCGGGGGTACCACGGGCAATCACACGTGGCTCCACACCTTCTGCCAGCGGTGTCTTGCGCATGTGGACCTTCAGAATTTTTTCCCGACCAACCACATCCGGGTTCGGCACCACAACCTGGCGGTCAAAACGACCGGGGCGCAGCAATGCCGGATCAAGCACGTCAGGACGGTTGGTAGCGGCGATCAGGATCACCCCTTCATTCGCTTCAAAGCCGTCCATCTCGACCAGCATCTGGTTCAGTGTCTGCTCGCGTTCATCATTGCCGCCGCCAAGACCGGCACCACGATGGCGGCCAACAGCGTCAATCTCGTCGATGAAGATGATGCAGGGGGCGTTTTTCTTGCCCTGTTCGAACATGTCACGGACACGGCTGGCACCGACACCGACAAACATCTCGACAAAATCTGAACCTGAAATGGTGAAAAACGGTACATTGGCTTCGCCAGCGATAGCCTTGGCCAGCAGCGTCTTACCAGTACCGGGCGGTCCGACAAGCAGAACACCCTTTGGAATCTTGCCACCAAGGCGCTGGAACTTGCCGGGGTCTTTCAGGAATTCGACAACCTCTTCAAGTTCGGTCTTCGCCTCGTCGATACCAGCGACATCTTCAAAGGTGACACGCCCCTGATGTTCGGTCAGCAGCTTGGCGCGCGACTTGCCAAATCCCATGGCCCCGCGCGACCCGCCCTGCATCTGGCGCATGAAAAAGACCCAGATGCCAATGAACAGCAACATCGGGAACCATGACAGCAGGATCGACAGGAATGACGGCATGCCGCTGTCTTCCGGGCTGGCGATGATGCGCACGTCATTGGCATCAAGAACAGCAACCACATCCGTGCCTTCCGGCATGACCGACGTGATGATGCGCCCGTTCTTCGCGGTGCCCTTAAGATTGCGACCTTCGATAACCACCTCGACGACTTGCTGGCCTTCGACCTCGGCAATGAAGTCGGAATAGGCCAGCTGGCTTCCAGGTCTGGAGGTGGATGATCCCTGGAACAGGTTGAACAGCGCCAGCAGCGCCGCCCCGAAAACCAGCCAGATGATGATGTTGCGTCCCAGGTTGTTCACTGTTTTATCAATCCTTCAGACAAAGGGTCCCATTGAACGGCCAAATGCCGATATCGGAACTGTATTATGTGCCGGGTTAATATAGGGACCGGCGCCTTGATTACGCGTGACGCCTGCTTCTGGCACCGCACAGCTGCTTTTCGACCCTGCCAGACCATGTGTGGCCGCGCCTTCGGCAAATGGCAGAAAAACTGCCTGCACCACGAGGCCGGTGTCAGGTCTGACAGACGTCATGGTTAAGTGGGGGTAGACCGGTGTGCCGTCAAGGCTTTCAACCACCGGCAAAGGTGCGCGAACCGCCGCAGACAGGCCCTTCCAGCTTGACAGGCCCCGCCATCCGGCATCTCCCTGCCCTGACAGCACACAACATGGTCTCACCATGCCGTCAATCTGGCTGGTGACAAGCCACCGTCCGGCAAACAGGATCGTTTCACCCGCCTTGACGCTGACAGATGGCGGATTACGGCCAGCTTCCGCGATAATCTGCCAACCCTGCCCAGCCATGGGCCTGAACCGACACGCCCCCAAAGTCGAGGCACTGCCCGCCTGAAGACGCGTCCACAGCCGGTCCAGTGCCACATGCGTTGGCGGGTGCGGGTTGCCGCCGACGATCTGCGTGACACGCGACAAAACGCGCCTAAAAACTCCCTGCGGCAGGTCAAGCACTGATCTGTCCAGCATCGCACTGCCATCGCTTGCCAGCTTTACCGCATGCTGGCTGGCAGCCACAGCCACCATCAGATGATCATCGATAGACGATGCGGCGGCCGCAAGGCGGCGCAGCTGGTCATCCATCCCTGTCAGAGACGCCAGCGCTGCCCTGACGCGTACCCGCTCAAAACGCCTGTCATGGTTGCTGGGATCGGTCTCCCAGCCCACCCCGGCTTGTTGGCACACGGCGTCAAGCTGATGCCGGAAAAACCCCAGCAGCGGGCGCAATACCGGCACGCCGCCGCGCCAGTCCACAGCCCGCATCCCGCCAAGTCCGGCCAGTCCCGACCCGCGCTGCAAACGCATCCATACTGTTTCTGCCTGATCCCCGGCATGTTGACCCAGCAGCAGGGCCGCGCCGCTACGCCGCGCAATATCGGTGGCAATCGCATATCGCTGCGCCCGCGCCCATGCCTGTACACCGGTTGCCGGGGCCGCTGCCGCCACCTTATAGACGGTGACGGCAATGCCGGCTTCCTGCATCCGGCGGCCAACGCGGGCAGCTTCCTGCGCCGCCTCGGGGCGAATACCATGGTCGATGATGATGGCGCTGTGTGCGCGCGCATTACGCCGCGCATGATCTTCTGCCAACAGTGCCAGTGCCGTGCTGTCAGCCCCGCCAGACAAACAGGTGATCCATGGGCGCGCGCTAAATTTCGGATTGGCACCGTTCAGGGCGACGCCCATATCCCGGATGCCCATATCCCGGACGCCCATATCCCGGACGCCCATATCCCGGGTGCCCGTCTCCCAGAGGTATGCCTGCGTGTTGATGGCAGCATCGAAACGCTGCCGGGCGGCGGTGGTCAGGTTCAGTTCATGTGCCGTTTCAGCTGCCACAATTTGCCGCTTTACTGAGCGCAGCCAGCTTGGCGGTAAACTGGTCGGTGGGTGCTGCCACCAGATTTGGTAATTCCCTGTAGATCGTGCATGCCTGCTCTGCCGGCGCAAATTTGGACACGGATTCAGCGATCAACAGCGTTGTATCGCCAATCCGCGCATCATCGGGATAGATACGACTGAATTCGGAAAAGGTAATCGCCGCGCGTTCATATTGCTGACGCAGATACTGAATACGACCAAGCCAGAACAGCGCATCTGCCTCGCGTTCATTTCCCGGGTGGAGTGTCCGAAACTCGGCAAAGGCCGCCTCTGCCGTTTCCAGATCATTCTGCATCGCCCGGCCAAGGGCGAAGTTGTACTGCTCTTCTGCGCTGCCAACCGGCAACACTTCCGGACCAGCAGGTACCGCGGCCGGCGCATCACTGTCTGTATCCTTGGCGTTTGCATTGGCCGGGCTGGCCACGTCACTGGCATCAACCGCACCATCCGAGGCATTTCCATCAGCGTCATCAGCATCGGTCTGCGGAGCATCGCCAGCAGCTGCAAGCTGTTCTTCCAGCTTAGATTCGCTCATCTGCCATGTGACCTCGCCAGTTTCGGCATCACGCGACATCGACACATCCGCACCCTCACCAGCTGCAATCGTATCATCCTGAACGGCCGCACTCGCAAGGTCGTCACCGCCAAAATTCATCAGCGTCTGCAGGCGTTTTTCCATACGCAGAAGACGAAATTCCATATCCGAAGTCACTTCGAGGGTTCGTTCCATCCGGCGACTGGCCATTGCCACCGCATCGGCAAGCCGTTCAACCTGGTCGCGCAGATCGCGGATTTCCGCCGAGGTCGTGGTCTCGTCGCTGGAGGCGTTGTTCGACAGCTGCGTAATCTGCATTTTCAGCGCCCGCAGGTCAGTCTCGACAAGGCCGCGCAGCCCCTGCAAATCCTCTTCAAGAAGGCGCGTCCGCTCGTTCTGGCGCGTCAGCAACACCGACACGCTGGACCCGGCGTCGCCGACCACTGATCCGCCCGATGCGCCACTATCCTGCGCCAACGCGGGCGCAACGGGCGCAAAGGTCAGAAATCCAGCCGCAAAGATGGCTAAAACCGCATGAGCGTCGGTCTTCAAGCTGTAAGGTCGCATCGACAGGCCTTTTTGTTCGACTGTTCCGCAATAGCATTACCGTCGGTTTGCGGCACAAATTTGGCAAAACGGTTCGGCAAAAAAAGAGGAGCCAAACGGCTCCTCTCTGATATTTGTTCTTCTCGACCCCGACAACACCGGGATCGCGCGGTGCGAACTAGTTGAGAACCGTTGCAGCGCGGCGGTTCTTTGCCCAGCTTTCCTCGTTCGAGCCTGCCATGACTGGCCGCTCTTTGCCGTAGGAAATCACCTTGATGCGTGCCGGATCAACACCCTGTGCCAGCAGGTAATCGCGTGCCGCAGCGGCCCGACGCTCACCCAGAGCAAGGTTGTATTCACGCGTGCCCCGCTCGTCGCAGTGGCCTTCAATCGTCACTGTCAGCGTCGGGTTGGCATTCAGGAACGCTGCCTGACGAAACAGGCTGCCTTTTGAATTGCCATCCAGCGCCGCGCTGTCATACGAGAAGTATACAGTGTTGCCGATGGTGGCCAGCGTATCTACAGGGCTCGTCATGTTTCCTGCTGCACTGCCCGAGGATGAAGACCCCGAAGATGCGCTGCCGGACGATGAAGATGCTGTGCTTGAAGTCGATGAAGACCCAGACGCAGATGCTGTTGAAGAGGTTGACGACGCTGTTGTGTCCCCGGCGCTGTCGGTGGATGTCTGCGATGCGGTTTCGCAAGCGGCTACGAAAAAGGCCACGGCGAAAAGTGCAATCAGGCGTTGCAACATGATTATGCTCCCTGTCTTTGTTCCGGCGCGCCGGAATGTTTTGCCAACGTTTCCCAACTACTGGCGTTACTCGACTTCTGACTTTGCCAGCTCTGTCCCTGTGTCTGGCGCCCTAACAAGGTCTAAACCATCGGCATGAGCAGATTTCAGCATCTCAGGCATCAGGCGCGGACACAGTCCGAACCGGAAATCTTGCCAACCATTACCCAAAAAAACTGCCAATGGAAACAAAAAAACTCCTCATTGCGGACCAATTCGTTATAAATACCGCCGCATTTTCGCTGTATTAACCTGACAATGACAGTTCTTTACAACCCACAGGCGATATTTATCCCTCGTTTGCGGATCAACGCCGTAACGGTGACCAGGCCGGATCAGATGCCTGTGACGGCGTTATGATCTGGCGCTCATTATAGCCGGTGATATCGATCCTGTAGAGTGCCGCTTCACCGCCGCCACCTTCGCTGTTGAACGGCTGCTGCTTGAAATACATCAATACACGGCCATTCGGTGCCCATGTCGGGCCTTCAACCAGAAACCCTTCGGCCAACAAGCGCTCGCCGGTGCCGTCAACATTCATCACGCCGATATAGAAGGTACCGCGATGCATCTTTGTAAAGGCGACGATGTCGCCGCGCGGCGACCATACCGGCGTTGCATAACGTCCCTCACCATAGCTGATCCGCTGCACATTCTTGCCATCGCTGTTCATGGTGTAGATCTGCTGGCGACCAGCGCGGTTGGATTCAAACACGACACGCTTGCCATCCGGCGAATAGGACGGTGCTGTGTCGATGGCACGAGAATTCGTCAGCTGGCGAATTTCCTGCGTTCGCAAATCCATCTCATAGATGTCGGAGGCACCATCTTCGTCTTTTGCCCAGCTCATGATCAGACGATCACCCTGCGGCCCGAACCGCGGGGCAAAGGTCATGCCGGGAAACGAACCAAGGCGTTCACTGCGGCCGGTCCGGATGTCCTGGATATAGACATTCGGTTCGTCATTGAAGAAATTCAGATAGGCGATTTCCTGCGTTGTCGGCGAAAAGCGCGGTGTCAGCACCAGATCAAGTCCGCTGGTCAGGAATTTATGGTTGTGCCCGTCCTGATCCATGATTGCCAGACGCTTGACGCGCCGGGTCTGGCTTCCGGCCTCGGCAACATAGACGATCTGCGTATCGAAATAACCGGTATCACCGGTGACTTCCTCATAGACCAGATCAGCAATCTTGTGGGACAGCTGGCGCATCGCATTCATGTCGGCGCTACCGGCACCCGATGTCAGATCGCGCCCGGTCACCACATCCCACAAAACAAATTCAACCTGCAGCTTGCCGTTTTCATCCAGCTCGGCAGACCCGACAAGCAGACCCTTGGCGCCAAGCGGTTCCCAATTGGCGAAATTCGGCTTGATCGAGGGAGAGCCCGGCGGTGCGATAAAGGCGGCCTCGTCAATCGGTTCAAACAGGCCAGAGCTGACCAGATCATTCGCGATGATCGAGGCAATCAGCCGGCCTTCATCCGTTTTCTTGCCATCGGGGCCGGTAAAATTGGCAATTGCGATCGGTGTGGGGGCGACAACCCCTTCGGTGATCTCGATCCGCAGCTGGGCGTGAGCGGGTGCAATCAATATGCCCAGCAATGCCATCAGCATGGCCAGCGTCAACGCGCCGTCGTGCACGCCGCGCTGCCAGACATGTGAAATGGCGCCCTTCCAGTCGGTTTGGTGATTCCAGCGGGTCATGCAGACGGCTACTCTCATTGGTATCATTCCCATTAATGGCCCGGGTCCTGTCGATTTGGGTCCTGTGGACTTGGTTCCTGTGGTTCCGGTTTTGGCCAATTATCATGGCCAATGTTGATGGCCAGTGGTGATGGCGGTCCTGTTTCGCTTCATATCCAGCCCGATGATATCAGGCCGCTGGTCACGCCCGCCACGCAGACGGGCAGATTGGTTTCGGTCAGTTCATCTGTGTCAGATATCGTGGGTCAAACGCAAAGATGAACTCCTTCATCTGGTCATATTTATTGGCCGGGATCGGCAATGGCGAGCATTCAACAACCGCCTGCTGTGCGCGGTTGGCGAAACTGCGGAACGTTTTGTCGATTCCGTAGCGCAGCATATCGTCGATCCGTGCCTCCTTTACGCTTCCGTCCTTATTTACGCGAACAAATATGTCGACAATAAGAACTTTCGACTGGTCGGCCCCGACCGGCGCACTCCAGCATCGTGATACATGCTGCTGAATGCGTCCGATATCATCCAGACCGACCTTGGCGATCGGCTTTGGCGGCGGTGCTTTCACAGCATTGCCAGCAACCGCGGTCAGGGTATCGGTGACAGTGTCCGCAGATTCCTTGCGTTGTTGTGTTTTCCGCGCTGTTTCGGCATCACGCGCGGCAACCTGCGCATCAGCAAGGTTCTGTAGCACCCCGCTGGCAGCATCGGCGCGCGCCTTTTTCTCACGGACAAGCTTGTTCAGCTGGTCGCTGACCAGATCCTGCGACTTGTTCGGCTTTGCCGTGGGCGGTGACGGTTTGTCGGCCGGCTTGCTGTCCCTGTCAGGCTTTGGCGGCGTGGGCTTGGACACCGGCTTGGCTTCACTCTTCGCGACAATTTCAGGCTTTGGCGCCGGCGGGCGTTTCGGCTTGGGCGTTGGACGCGGCACCTTCACATCCGCCACTTCGCTTGTCGGCTTATCAGGCAGAATTTCGGCTGCCGTGTCATCCGGCACGGGGGCTGGCGCGGGTGCGGGTTCAGGCTTCGGGGCTGGCGGCTTCGGCTCGGTTTTTGGCGGCGATGGTTTTGGCGGCGGTGGCGGGGGCGGCGGGGGCGGCTTCTTTGCAACCGTGGCCTCTTGTTCTTCTTTCGCCGTGCTGACCTTGTCGCCCTCGATCAAATTGGTTTCGGGTACGGTCTGCACAATTTCCATGCGCGCGATTGGCATCTCTTCCGGCAGTTCACGGCCCAGCATCGGCAACCCGAATAACACCAGCAATGCGAATGTCGCATGCAGCGTTACCGATACGATGAGCGGGCGCGAGGTCATCTGCAGGCCACCATCGCGTCAGTTAATGTCTGGCAATTGTGCGACCAGTGCCACGCGCTCAAATCCGCCAGCCTGGATCCGGCCCATCACGCCCAGCACATCACCATAGGCAACAGCCCTGTCGCCGCGCACAAAGATCCTGATCTGCGGATTGGCCTCGGAAATCGCCTGCAGGCGTGGCACCAGCGCGTCTGCGGGCACCTCGGTATCCTGCAGGTGCAATGACCCGTCAGCCTTGATCGACACCACAAGCGGGGCAGCGTCAGCATTGATCTGGCCAGCTTTGGTCTTGGGCAGATCAACTTCGACCCCGACAGTCAGTAACGGCGCTGTAACCATGAAGACAATCAGCAGCACCAGCATCACATCAACAAAGGGCGTGACGTTGATTTCACCCATCGGGCGATGCCGCTGGCTGCGGCCGGATTTCCTGACCGCCATGCCCATCAACGGCCTCCTTCATCAAGCTGGCGGGCCAGCAGCGTGGAAAATTCCTCGGCAAAGGTTTCAAGGCGTCCACCAACACGTTCCAGATCACCGGCAAATTTGTTGTAGGCAATCACCGCCGGAATGGCAGCGGCCAGCCCCAGCGCAGTTGCAAACAGCGCCTCGGCAATGCCGGGGGCCACAACAGCAAGGCTGGTGTTCTTTGATTCCGCGATCGACTGAAAGGAATTCATGATCCCCCAGACCGTACCAAACAGCCCCACAAAGGGCGAAACCGAGCCGATAGAGGCGAGGAAATTCATCCCGCGTTCAAGACGTTCCATTTCGCGCGTGATGGTAAAGCTCATCGAACGTTCGACGCGGCTGAGCAGTGATGCACGCAGATCGGACCTTGCAGCTGTTACAAGGCCGCTGGCCTTGGCACGCCGCCATTCCCGCATCCCGGCCGAGAACACCCGTGTCATCGCATCATTCGGATCGCCGCCGATCTCGTCATACAGCGCGTCAGCCGAACCGCCAGACCAGAACGCATCCTCAAAATCATCGGCGAAACGGCGTTCACGCCGCACCGAAGTGATCTTGTCGACAATGATGGCCCAGCACCAGATCGATGCCAGCACCAGCAACAGCATCACGCCCTTGACCAGTGGATCGGCGGCCAGAAACAGCCCCCAAATGCTCATGTCTGAATTTGAATGCGAAACAAAACTGTCCACAGAATCCATTCCGGAACCCCATACCGCCCAGTACCCGTTCAGCTGGGAAAAGAACCGGTTCCGCCAGACACATGCCGGCGGGGCCGGATGGGGTCAGTCGGTCAGGGCCTGTCGCAGCCGTTCGGCCAGGTCGCTGGGCATCCGCCGTGGCCGTTTGCCGCCATCCACATGCGGGGCGACGCACCCTATGTCGACGAGAAGTCGGGCAAGAATGTGGCCATCTTCGATTTTCGTACCTTCGCCAACATGGCGGATCGTCTGCTGCAGCTTCATTGACGCACCGCCAAGCTTCAGCAGCGCCGTCTCGACCCGCAATTCAGCCCCCAAACCGGCCGTCATCATGAAGTCAACTTCTACCCGGCGAACCACCAGCATCACCGCCTCGCTGTCCCCCTGTTGCAGGGCCGCCAGCGCATCTTCCTGACGGATCCCCAGACAGCGCAGGCAGGCAGACCGTCCGCGCTCGGCAAAAGACACATAATTGGAGTGATAGATGATGCCGCCGGCATCAGTATCCTCATACTGGACGCGCAAGGGATAAATGTGAACCACCCCTTCGATCCACCCGTCCAGCGCCGATCCCGTGTCACGTGACCGATTGCGTGGCTCAGTCGTCATCCACGCCGTCCACGTCGTTCACGTCTTCCTTGCTGCCCAACAAGTCAAGCTGGCGGACGGCTGATGCTGGCGGTGTCAGACCGACATGGTCCCAACCGGCTGGCGACAGGCAACGTCCGCGCTGTGTGCGCATCAAAAGGCCGGTCTGCAGCAGATATGGCTCGATCACCTCTTCCAGCATGTCACGCTGTTCGGCCAGCACCGCGGCCAGTGTTTCCACCCCGACCGGTCCCCCCGCATAGTTTTCAGCCAGACAGGCCAGATAGCGCCGGTCCATCGCATCCAGCCCGTCGGTATCCACCTCAAGGCGTGACAGCGCGGCATCGGCAATCTTTGCGGTGACTTCGCCATGCCCGTCAACAGCTGCAATATCACGCACCCGCCGCAACAGCCTGCCGGCAATTCGCGGGGTGCCACGGGCGCGGCCAGCTATCTCGTCCGCCCCGTCTGCAGACAGGGCCATGCCAAGCCTGTTCGCCTGATTGGCAAGAATGGTCGACAGTTCGCCGCGGTCATAGAATTGCAGCCGCATCTGGATTCCGAACCTGTCACGCAGCGGTGTAGTCAAAAGGCCGGCACGCGTTGTGGCACCGACAAGGGTAAAGGGGGGCAGGTCGATCCGCACCGACCGCGCCGACGGTCCTTCACCAATGATCAGGTCCAGCTGAAAATCCTCCATCGCCGGATACAGCACTTCTTCAACAGCCGGGTTCAGCCGGTGAATTTCGTCGATGAACAGCACATCGCGCGGACGCAGATTGGTCAGCAAAGCGGCAAGATCACCGGCGCGGGCAATGACCGGCCCCGATGTTGCGCGAAACCCCACGCCCAGCTCGGCCGCAATAATCTGCGCAAGCGTTGTCTTGCCGAGGCCCGGCGGCCCGTGCAGCAAGCTGTGATCCATTGCATCGCCGCGGTCCCGCGCTGCCATGATGAAGGTTTCCAGATTGGCACGGCCACCACCCTGCCCGATAAAGTCGGCCAGCCGTTCGGGGCGCAAGGCAGGATCGCTGCGTTCCTGTGTCTCGCTGCTGATCAGGCGATCATCTTCGGACATGATTTCCGTACCCCTTCCTAGCGGCCAAGCTGCTGCAAGGCCGCGGCAATCAGCGCAGACAGATCATCATTATGTGGGCCGCCGCCATCTGCAGCGTCACTGCGTGCACGGCTGATGGCGGCATGCGCCTCGGCGCGTCCATATCCCAGATTTTCCAGCGCCGAAATCGCATCGGCCACAACAGTGCCCGCAGCATCGCCCGATGGTGCCGTGATCGCGCCGCCGCCCATCGCCGCACCAGACCCTGATACCGGCAAGCTGCCAACCTTCTCGGCAAGTTCATTGACCACGCGCTGTGCCAGTCTCGGACCAACACCATCAGCCCGCGTGACCATCGCCTTGTCGCCCGCCATGATGGCCGTCGCCAGCGCATCGGGAGACAGCACTGACAGAATGGCCATCGCCGCCTTTGCACCGACGCCCTGAACCGTGACCAAAAGGCGAAACGCGTCCCGCTCGGCGCTGTCGGCAAACCCGTAAAGGGTCATGCTGTCTTCGCGCACCTGCATGGCGGTCAGAACTGTCACCATACCGGTTTTGCCAGACAACAGGCCTTGCGTACGTCCCGACACGCTGAGCGCATAGCCGACACCGCCAACATCCATGATGACGCTGTTGCCATCTATCTGGACAATCTCTCCGCGCAGCTGTGCGATCATCAGCGCTTCCCTCCCGAACCATGATCAGCAGCAGCATCGCGTGCCAGTGCCGCTTCGATTGCCGCGCCAAGCCCGGTGCCGCCAGCCTGTGCGCTACCTGTTCCGGACGCTGGCCCACCGCTGATATGCCCATCGCCATGCCCTGCGGCAATCGCAATGGCCAGCGCATCGGCAGAATCATTGTTTTCGGGCGCAATTCCCAACAGACGCGTGACCATCGCGGTGACCTGTGCCTTGTCAGCGGTGCCCGTGCCGACAACCGCCTTTTTGACCTGACGGGCGGCAATCTCGTCAACGTCCAGTCCGA
>JADHLH010000046.1 GCA_016780765.1 Alphaproteobacteria bacterium
CGCTGATTGCACCGATTGCAATGGATGAGGGTCTGCGTTTTGCGATCCGCGAAGGTGGCCGCACCGTGGGTGCCGGCGTCGTCGCATCGATCGTGAAATAACAACAAGATTAAGGAGGGGCGGAAAACGCCCCTCTTTGTTTGACGCTTATAAGGAAGGGCAGTCATGGAAACCCAAAACATCCGGATCCGGTTGAAGGCGTTTGATCATCGTATACTCGACCAGTCGACGAACGAAATCGTCAATACAGCCAAGCGTACCGGCGCTGCTGTACGTGGTCCGATTCCGCTGCCGACAAACATTCGTCGCATGACGGTGCTGCGCTCGCCGCACATCGACAAGAAGAGCCGCGAACAGTTTGAAATGCGGACGCATAAGCGTCTGCTCGATATTGTTGACCCGACACCGCAGACAGTCGATGCGCTGATGAAGCTCGACCTTGCTGCCGGTGTTGATGTCGAAATCAAACTCTAAGGGAAGGGGCAGGACGGATGCGTAGCGGAGTTATTGCCCGCAAACTGGGAATGACGCGCGTCTTTAACGACGCTGGTCGTCATGTTCCGGTGACGGTTCTCAAACTTGACGATGTTCAGGTCGTTTCGGTTCGCAACGTCGAGCGCGACGGCTACACCGCCGTGCAGCTTGGTGCGGGTGCGGCAAAGGCGAAGAATGTCTCAAAGGCCATGCGTGGCCATTTTGCAAAGGCCAATGTGTTGCCAAAGTCCAAGCTGGCTGAATTCCGCGTTTCGGATGATGCCCTGCTGGATGTGGGCGCAACATTGTCGCCAAGCCATTTCGTTGCAGGCCAGAAGGTCGATGTCGTTGGCACCACCCAGGGTAAGGGTTTTGCCGGTGCCATGAAGCGGCACAATTTCGGCGGCTTGCGTGCCTCGCACGGTGTGTCGATCTCGCATCGCTCGCACGGTTCAACCGGTCAGTGTCAGGAACCCGGCAAGGTGTTCAAGGGCAAGAAGATGGCCGGCCATATGGGCGCAGTTCGCAACACCACCCAGAACATCGAGGTTGTTGGTGTTGATCTTGAGGAAGGCGTTGTCCTGCTTCAGGGTGCGGTGCCGGGCCCAAAGGGTGGCTGGGTTCTTATCAGCGATGCCATCAAGACAAAGCTTCCCGAAGGTGTGCCATTCCCTGCTGCCCTGATTGATGGTGATACAGCGGATGCGCCAGTTGAAGAGGCGGCTGCTGATGATGCGGTAACCGAAGATGCTGTCGTAGCGGAAACCCCGGCAGAAGAAGCTGCTGGCGATGCACCTGCCGAGAGCGCTGAAGGTGAGGGTAAGTCCGATGAAAGTTAAGGTCACAACGCTGGACAACAAGGCTGCGGGTGATATCACCCTTGCCGATGATGTGTTCGCCGTTGCCCCGCGCGCCGATATCGTGGCCCGCGTTGTCAACTGGCAGCTCGCCAAGCGCCGTGCCGGCACGCACAAGGTCAAGAGCCGCGGTGAAATCGCCCGTACGACTGCCAAGATGTACCGCCAGAAGGGCACAGGTAACGCCCGTCACGGTCCGCGATCTGTTGTGCAGTTCCGCGGTGGTGGTGTGGTGCATGGCCCGGTTGTGCGCGATCATGGCTATGCGCTGCCAAAGAAGGTGCGCAAGCTGGGCCTGAAATCTGCGCTGTCTGCCAAGGCGGCTGACGGCAAGATCATCGTCGTTGACGAGCTGAAGGCCGGTGGCAAGGACGCCATGAAAACAGCTGCGCTGAAGGCCAAGCTGGTAAAGCTTGGTGCCGAAAATGCACTGATCATTGGTGGTGCCGAGCTGGACGACAACATCGTCAAAGCAGCCAGCAACCTGCCGTTTGTGGATGTGCTGCCGCAGCAGGGCATCAATGTGTATGACATCCTGCGCCGTGACGTACTGGTTCTTTCCAAGGACGCAGCGGCCCATCTCGAGGAGCGGCTGAAATGAGTGTCCGTCCCCGCAAGCCAGTCACAACGTCGCTGAGCAAGGAAGCTGCTTACGACACGATTCTGCGCCCGATCATCACCGAAAAAGCAACATTGGCCAACGAGCATGGCCAGGTCACCTTTGCTGTTCCGGTGACGGCAACCAAGCCGCAGATCAAGGCCGCTGTTGAAATGCTGTTTGATGTGCAGGTTACCGCAGTGAACACGATCTTGCTCAAGGGCAAGACCAAGATGTTCCGTGGACGCCCCGGCCGCCGTTCAGACATGAAAAAGGCAATGGTGACCCTTGCCGAAGGTCAGACCATTGACCTGATGGGAGCGTAGGACCATGGCACTGAAGAAGTTCAACCCGACCACGCCCGGCCAGCGCAACCTGGTGCTTGTCGACAAGGGTGATTTGTATAAGGGCAAGCCGGTCAAGAAGCTGACCCAGGGTCTGATCAAGTCAGGTGGCCGCAACAATTCCGGTCATGTCACGTCGTGGCATCGCGGCGGCGGGCACAAGCGCCGTTACCGCATGATCGATTTCAAGCGGACAAAAACCGGCATGATGGCGACTGTCGAACGTCTGGAATATGATCCGAACCGCACCGCCTTTATCGCGCTGATCACCTATGATGATGGTGAGCAGAGCTACATTCTGGCACCGCAGCGTCTGGCTGTTGGTGACAAGGTGATGTCTGGCACGGGGTCCGATATCAAGCCGGGCAATGCCCTGTCACTGGCCAGCATTCCTGTTGGCACACTGGTGCACAATGTCGAATTGAAGCCTGGCAAGGGTGGCCAGCTGGCACGTTCCGCCGGCACCTACATCCAGCTGGTAGGACGCGATCGTGGCTATGCCATCCTGCGGCTGACCTCTGGTGAAGTTCGTCTGGTACGCGGTGAGTGCATGGCATCAATCGGTGCCGTGTCGAACCCGGACCAGCAGAACATCAAGATCGGCAAGGCTGGTCGTAACCGCTGGCTGGGCAAGCGCCCGCATGTACGCGGTGTTGTCATGAACCCGATCGACCACCCGCATGGTGGTGGTGAAGGTCGTACGTCAGGTGGTCGTCACCCGGTAACACCATGGGGTAAGCCGACCAAGGGCAAGCGTACTCGTTCGAACAAGAAGACGGACCGCCTGATTGTGCGGCGCCGCAAGCCGTAAGGGGCGTAATTGATATGGCACGTTCTGTCTGGAAAGGTCCTTTCGTTGATGGTTATCTGCTTAAAAAGGCAGATAAAGTCCGCGAATCTGGCCGTAACGAAGTGATCAAGACCTGGTCACGTCGGTCCACCATCCTGCCGCAGTTCGTCGGGCTTACCTTCGGCGTCCACAACGGCAACAAATTCATTCCGGTATCGGTTTCCGAAGATATGGTCGGGCACAAGTTTGGTGAATTTTCACCAACCCGCACTTATTACGGCCATGCCGCCGACAAGAAGTCGAAGCGTTAGAGGACAGCATGGGTAAGCAAGCAAAACCAAGAGTGCTGGCAGATTCCGAAGCCAAATCCGTGCTTCGCAATCTGCGCGTCAGCCCGCAGAAGCTCAATCTGGTGGCGACAATGATCCGTGGTATGGACGCCAACAAGGCGCTGGCCACGTTGTCATTCTCGCGTCGTCGCATCGCCATTGATGTGAAGAAGGCGCTACAGTCGGCGATTGCCAATGCAGAAAACAATCACTCTCTGGATGTTGACCGCCTGTTCGTCAAGGAAGCCTATGTCGGCAAGGCGATTGTAATGAAGCGGTTCAAGGCACGCGCCCGCGGTCGTGGTGCCCGCATCCTGAAGCCGTTTTCACACCTGACCATCGTTGTCGGTGAAAGAGGAGACCAGTAGATGGGTCAGAAAGTAAAACCGATCGGCCTTCGGGTTGGCATCAACCGTACTTGGGATTCGCGCTGGTATGCCGGCAAGAATTACGGCGAGTTGCTGCATCAGGACATTGAACTGCGCGCATATCTGATGAAGCGCCTGAAGCAGGCCGCAATCAGCCGCGTGGTGATTGAGCGTCCAGCTGGCCTTGCACGGATCACTATTCATGCTGGTCGCCCCGGCCTGATTATTGGCAAGAAGGGCCAGGATATCGAACGTCTGCGCGTCGATTTGTCAAAGCGTGTTGGCAGCGAAGTCAGCCTGAATATCGTCGAGGTTCGCAAGCCCGAGATTGACGCCAAGCTGATTGCCGAGAACATCGCGCAGCAGCTGGAACGCCGGGTTGGTTTCCGCCGTGCGATGAAGCGTGCTGTGCAGTCTGCCATGCGGCTTGGCGCACAGGGTGTGCGGATCAATTGCGCGGGTCGCCTTGGCGGTGCCGAGATTGCCCGTACGGAATGGTATCGTGAAGGCCGTGTGCCGTTGCACACACTGCGCGCTGATGTGGATTATGGCGAAGGCTCTGCTTTCACTACCTACGGGGTCTGCGGAATCAAGGTGTGGGTGTTCAAGGGCGAGGTCATGGCGCATGACCCGATGGCTCAGGACAAGCGTCTTGCTGAACAGCAGTCCGGTTCTGCCCCGCGGATACACGTTTAATCAGGAGGAGTTGGACAGATGCTCTCGCCGAAGAGAACCAAATTCCGTAAGGCACACAAGGGCCGCATCCATGGCAATGCCAAGGGTGGCACGCAGCTTAATTTTGGCGCGTATGGTCTGAAGGCAATGACACCCGAGCGTGTGACAGCACGCCAGATCGAGGCTGCGCGTCGGGCGATTACCCGCCATTTGCGTCGTGCCGGACGGGTCTGGATCCGGATTTTCCCTGATGTGCCTGTATCGTCCAAGCCTGCTGAGGTGCGGATGGGTAAAGGTAAGGGGTCACCCGAATTCTGGGTGGCGCGGGTCAAGCCGGGCCGGATCATGTTTGAAATTGACGGGGTGCCGTGGGACCTGGCGAAAGAGGCGCTGACACTGGCGTCGGCCAAGCTGCCATTGGACACCAAGATTGTTCGCCGTCTGGGCGACAGTGAGTAAGGGAGAAGCACGATGGCAACGGTAAAAGCCGAAGACCTTCGCGCGAAGACCGCTGACGAGTTGAAGGATCAGCTCGTGGATCTGAAGAAAGAGCAGTTCAACCTGCGCTTCCAGACAGCCGGTGGCCAGAACGAGAACCCTGCGCGTGCACGGATTGTGCGCCGTGAAATTGCCCGTATCAAAACCGTGCTTGGCGAAAAAGTCAGTGCGGCCAGTGCGGCACAGTAAGGAAGGCTAGCTATGCCAAAGCGTATCATGCAGGGCACGGTTGTCAGCGACAAGGCCGACAAGACCGTTACCGTTCTTGTCGAGCGCAGGATCATGCATCCGGTCTACAAGAAGATTATTACCAAATCGAAGAAGTTCGCGGCACATGATGCCGAGAACCGCTTCAAGCAGGGTGATCAGGTGCGAATTCGTGAATGTCCGCCGATTTCCAAGTCGAAGTCGTTCGAAGTCATCTACGAAGACGCAGCCGCGAATTAAGGAAGAATGCGATGATCCAGATGCAATCAAACCTCGAGGTTGCCGACAACTCTGGTGCACGCCGTGTGCAGTGCATAAAGGTGCTTGGTGGCTCGGGTCGTAAAGTGGCCGGTGTTGGCGATGTTATCGTGGTGTCGGTGAAGGAAGCCATACCGCGTGGCAAGGTGAAGAAGGGTGATGTGCATCGCGCTGTTATCGTTCGCACCGCCAAGGAAATCCGCCGTCCTGATGGAAGCGCCATCCGGTTCGACCGGAACGCTGCCGTGCTGCTCAACAAGCAGAACGAGCCAATCGGGACACGTATTTTCGGGCCTGTTACGCGTGAACTGCGTGGCCGCAGCTTCATGAAAATCATTTCGCTGGCACCGGAGGTGCTGTAATGGCGCAGAAATTCAAGATCAAGAAGGGTGACCAGGTCATTGTCACAACCGGCAAGGACAAAGGTCGTCGTGGCGAGGTGATCCAGGTGATGCGGTCTGAAAGCCGTGTGCTTGTTCAGGGCTGCAACATGGTCCAGCGCCACACCCGTGCAACGCAGACGAGCCCTGGTGGCATCATTGCCAAGGAAGCCCCGCTGCATATTTCGAATGTTGCCCATATCGACCCGGACAGCGGCGCGGCAACGCGCGTTGGTTATGAGGTCAAGGACGGCAAGAAAATCCGGGTCGCGCGTGCGTCCGGCAAGGCCCTGGACTGATCAGGGTAAGGAGACAAAGCTGAGATGAAAACGCGTTTGGAAGATCATTACCTGACGGCTGTTCGCCCGGCTCTGATGGAGAAATTTGGTTACAGCAACAATTTGGCTGTGCCGAAGATCGAGAAGGTTGTCGTCAATATGGGCGTCGGCGAGGCGGTGCGTGATTCGAAAAAAATCGAACACGCAACACGTGACCTTGCCGCTATCACCGGTCAGAAGCCTGTCGTCACCCGTGCAAAGAATGCCAATGCAGCCTTCAAGCTGCGTGAAGGCATGGCCATTGGATGCAAGGTTACACTGCGTCGTGCGCAGATGTACGAATTCCTTGACCGTCTTGTGAACATCGCGCTGCCGCGTGTGCGTGATTTCCGTGGACTTAATGGCAAGAGTTTTGACGGCCGTGGTAACTATGCCATGGGAATCCGTGAACAGATTGTGTTTCCGGAAATCGATTATGACCAGGTTGATGAAGTCCGCGGTATGGACATCATCGTCGTAACCTCTGCACAGACGGATGATGAAGCGCGCGAATTGCTCGCCGGCTTCGAATTCCCGTTTGTCAAAGCCTGAAGGAACTGAACGATGGCTAAGAAAAGCGCCGTTGAGAAGAATAATCGTCGCAAGCGCATGGTAGCCCAGAAAGGCGGCCGTAGGGCCGCGCTGCGCGCCACAATCCGCGACAAGTCACTGCCAATGGAAGAGCGTTTCCAGGCAGTGATGAAGCTGTCGCAAGAGCCGCGTGACAGTGCCAGAACCCGTATTCGCAATCGTTGCGAGGTATCGGGCCGTCCCCGCGGTTACGACCGCAAACTCAGAATGTCGCGCATTGCACTCCGCGATCTGGCCTCGATTGGTCAGGTTCCCGGTGTCGTGAAGTCGAGCTGGTAAGCGAGGAGAATATATCATGTCTATGAGCGATCCTCTCGGTGATATGCTGACACGCATTCGCAACGGCCAAAGTGCAAGAAAGACCGTCGTGTCCAGCCCGTCATCCCGGTTCCGGACCAACGTTCTGGAAGTGCTGAAGCGCGAAGGTTATATCCGCAATTATTCCAGCGTCGATGTACGCCCCGGAATCAAGGAACTCAAGATCGAGCTGAAATACCATGATGGTATGCCGGTGATTTCCGAGATTCAGCGTGTATCCCGCCCCGGTCGCCGTGTCTATTACGGCATCCGTGATCTTCCGCGCGTCTATAACGGGCTTGGCATTGCCATCCTGTCGACGCCGCGCGGCGTCCTGTCTGACAGCGAAGCTCGCACTGCCAATGTTGGCGGCGAGGTTCTCTGCCACGTATTCTAGGGAGCGTTTGGCATGTCTCGTGTCGGAAGCAGTGCGATTACCATCCCAGCCGATGTGACGATGTCACATGAAGGCGGTGTTGTGGTCGTCAAGGGAAAGAATGGTGAGCTCAGCGCGCCGCTGCACAGCGACGTGGAACTGAAGGTCGCAGACAATCTGGCGACGTTGTCGCCGCGTCGTAACACGCGCGAAGCAAAGGCGCTGTGGGGCACGATGCGGGCATCAGTCAGCAACATGGTTGTTGGTGTGTCAGAGGGCTTTACCCGCAAGTTGGAAATCAACGGCGTTGGTTATCGTGCAGCCATGCAGGGTAACAAGCTGGTGCTTAACCTCGGTTACAGCCACCCCGTTGAAATGGACGTGCCACAGGGCCTGTCTGTCAATGTCGAGAACAATACCTCGGTGACGATCACAGGTGCCGACAAGCAGTTGCTTGGCCAGTTTGCCGCGGAAGTGCGCGCAAAGCGGCCGCCGGAGCCGTTCAAGGGCAAGGGTGTCAAATATGCTGACGAGTATATCGTCCGCAAAGAAGGCAAGAAGAAATAGGGGCACAGGACATGTTCACTTCAAGACAACTTTTCGAACGCCGCCGCGCACGCAACCGTGCCGCGATCAAGCGTTTGTCTTCAGGGCAGCCACGTCTGTCCGTGCACCGCTCGTCGAAGCATATCTATGCGCAGGTCATCGATGACAATGCTGGCCGCACTGTGGCTGCTGCATCGACACTTGATAATGATATCAAGCTTGATGGCGGTACATCCAATGCTGCGGCTGCGGCTGCTGTTGGCAAGCTGGTTGCCGAGCGTGCCAAGGCACATGGTGTTGAGGTCGTTGTTTTCGACCGTGGCGGTTACATTTTTCACGGCCGTGTGAAGGCTCTTGCTGACGCCGCACGTGAAGCCGGACTGAAATTCTAGGGAGCAGGGACATATGGCACGCAATAATGACAGGCAGGACCGCAACGCCGCGCGTGACGAGCCAGAGCTTCTCGAAAAGCTTGTAGGAATCAACCGCGTCGCAAAAGTGGTCAAGGGTGGCCGCCGGTTCGGTTTTGCTGCGCTGGTCGTCGTCGGTGATGGCCGTGGCCGTGCCGGTTTTGGCACAGGCAAGGCGCGCGAGGTGCCCGAGGCCATTCGCAAGGCAACCGAAGGCGCCAAGCGCAACATGGTCCGGATTCCGTTGCGTGATGGCCGTACACTGCACCATGACATCAAAGGCCGTTACGGCGCTGGCAGTGTTCTGCTGCGTGCAGCATCGGCTGGTACCGGCATCATTGCCGGTGGCCCGATGCGTGCGGTGTTCGAAGTGCTGGGTGTTCAGGATGTTGTGTCCAAGTCGATTGGATCGTCCAACCCCCACAACATGATCAAGGCTACGTTTTCAGCCCTGACCAGCATGCAGGCACCACGCAATGTCGCGCAAAAGCGCGGCAAGCGGGTGGGTGACATCCTTGGCAAGCGCAAGAGCGACGACGCGTCAGCGGCGTCCTGAGCGGAGGGGAACAGATGGCAGCGAAAACAGTACGTGTAACGCAGACGAAAAGCGCGATTGGTCGCCTTGGTTCACAGCGCAAGACGCTGATCGGCCTGGGGCTGAACAAAATTGGCCGGACGCGTGATCTGGAAGATACACCAGCCGTGCGCGGCATGATCAACAAGGTGAAACACCTTGTCCGTGTCGAAGGCGAATAGGCGGCTATAAAAGGGATCTGGTGTCAGACCGGCACCATCAGGAGTGGACAATGAAACTCAACGCAATCAGCGACAATCCGGGCGCAACCAAGAACCGCAAGCGGGTTGGTCGTGGCATCGGTTCAGGCACTGGCAAGACATCGGGCAGTGGTCACAAGGGCCAGAAGGCACGCTCTGGCGTATCGATCAATGGTTTCGAAGGCGGCCAGATGCCAATCCACCGGCGGTTGCCGAAGCGTGGCTTCACCAACATCTTCCGCAAGAAGTATGTTGAAGTGAATCTGGGGCGCCTGCAGACGGCAATCGACGCCGGCAAGCTGGATGCCAGCAAGCCCGTGGACAGCGCTGCGCTGTTGGGTGCCGGTGTCATCTCAAAGCCGCGCGATGGTGTGCGCATTCTTGCCAAGGGTGACCTGACAACCAAGAAGATCGAAATCCACGCCGCAGGCGCATCAAAGGCGGCTATCGCTGCTGTTGAGGCATCTGGTGGCAAGATTGTCATTCCAGCTGCTGCTGAATAGCGCGGCACGGTACGGACAGGGAACGGGCAAGGGGTAACAGGACAGCATGGCAAGCACTGCAGAACGCATGGCAGCCGGTGTCGGCTTTGGAGCTTTCGCAAAAGCCGAAGAGCTGAAAAAGCGCCTGTGGTTTACCCTCGGCGCGTTGATTATCTATCGGCTGGGCACCTATCTTCCGATCCCGGGTATCGATCCCGGCGCGCTTTCAGACATCTTCTCACAGCAATCCACCGGCATTCTGGGCATGTTCGACATGTTCTCGGGCGGTGCGCTCGGGCGGATGACGATCTTTGCGTTGAATATCATGCCGTATATTACGGCCTCGATTATCATGCAGCTGATGACAGCGATCGTACCGACGCTGGAACAGCTGAAGAAAGATGGTGAAGGCGGCCGCAAGCAGATCAACCAGTATACCCGTTATCTGACGGTATTGCTGGCGACTGTTCAGGGTTATGGCATCTCTGTCGGCCTTGAATCCGCGTCTGGCGTTGTGTCTGACCCTGGCCTGTTTTTCCGGGTGACAACGGTGACAACGCTGGTGGGTGGCACGCTGTTCCTGATGTGGCTTGGTGAACAGATCACAAGCCGCGGCGTTGGTAACGGTATCTCGCTGATCATCTTTTCCGGCATTGTGGCTGAGGTGCCATCGGCATTGGCCGGCACGCTAGAACTTGGTCGCACCGGCGCGCTGTCAGCCATCCTGATCGTTGCGCTATTCGCCATGATGATTGCGGTTATCGCGTTCATCGTCTTCATTGAACGGTCCATTCGAAAGATTGTCGTCCAGTACCCAAAGCGCCAGCACGGTAACAAGGTGTTTGGTGGTGACCAGTCATTCCTGCCGCTGAAAATCAATGTGCCGGGTGTTATCCCGCCGATCTTCGCTTCCTCGCTGCTGTTGATGCCGGTATCGGTGATCAATCTGACGGGTGGGCAATCTGGCGGTGCTGACTGGCTGGTAACGCTGAATGCGTTGCTGGGCCGAGGCCAGCCTCTTTATCTTGGTATTTATATCGGGTTGATTGTCTTCTTCGCGTTTTTCTATACAGCGATTGTATTCAACCCGCAGGACACAGCCGAGAATTTGCGTAAATATGGCGGTTATGTGCCGGGCATTCGCCCTGGCAAGCCGACGGCAGATTATCTTGATACAGTTCTGACACGGCTGACTGTGCTGGGTGCGGCCTATCTTTCGGCAGTGTGTATTCTGCCGGAGATTCTGATCAGCCAATATTCGGTGCCGTTCTATTTTGGGGGTACGTCGTTGCTGATTGTGGTGACGGTGACGCTGGATACGGTGGGGCAGGTACAATCGCACTTGCTGGCCCATCAATATGAAGGATTGGTCAAGAAGTCCAAGCTACGGGGTCGCAACCGATGAACATCATCTTGTTCGGGGCACCCGGTGCGGGCAAGGGCACGCAGGCAACCCGCCTTGTTGATCAACGCGGCATGGTGCAGTTGTCGACAGGCGATATGCTGCGCGCTGCAGTGTCAGCTGGCACCGATCTGGGGGTGCGCGCCAAGGCCATCATGGATCGCGGTGATCTTGTCTCCGACGATATCATCCTGGGCATGATTGTTGAACGCATGGACAGCCCGGATTGCGCACAGGGCGTAATTCTGGACGGGTTTCCGCGCACCGTAGCGCAGGCCAACGGCCTTGATGAGATGCTGCAGGCACGCAACTGGTCACTGGATCATGTGATCGAAATCCAGGTGGATGAAGCGGCGCTGTTTGCACGGATTGAAAACCGGGCGGCCGAAACAGGACAGGTCCGTGAAGACGATAATGCAGAAACCCTGCGCAAGCGGCTTGATGTCTATCATGAAAGTACGGCGCCGTTGCTGCCATTCTATAGCGACAAGGGGTTGCTGCGCGCTGTAGACGGAATGGCGGGCATTGAAGAGGTTGGCCGTCAGATCGACGGAATTTTGGGATAACAACAACGAGTTGAGGTTGACTGTAAAGGGCAAAAGCCTATAATTCGCCGCCTTCGAGACATCGTTAGGTGGTGCAGGGTTCATCCCTTGCTGACCGGGTCGTGAATGACCGGGTCGTCATTGGCCGGACCCGGAACAGGCGAAGAGTCCGACACAGTCGTCATTTGTAAGAGGAACCAGACAGTGGCACGAATTGCGGGTGTAAATATTCCCACCAAGAAACGGGTGGAAATCGCACTGACCTATATCCACGGCATCGGCCGGACCAGCGCCAAGTCGATCTGCGGCAAGGCCGGTGTTCCGGACGAACGGCGTGTGGCGGACTTGTCAGAGGAAGAGCTGACAAAGCTTCGTGACATTATCGACACGGACTTCCTTGTTGAAGGCGATCTGCGCCGGAAAACATCGATGGATATCAAGCGCTATCTGGACCTTGGTTGTCTGCGAGGCCTGCGCCATCGCCGCAACTTGCCGGTTCGTGGCCAGCGTACGCATACCAATGCGCGGACCCGCAAGGGACCAGCCAAGCCGATTGCCGGCAAAAAGAAATAACCCGGGTCTAGAGGAGACAGCATATGGCAAAGCAACCAAGTCAAGGCCGGGTTCGTCGTCGCGAGCGCAAGAACATCACCAGTGGTGTGGCGCATGTGAACTCGACTTTTAACAACACAATGATCACCATTACCGATGTGCAGGGCAACACCATTGCCTGGGCCTCGGCGGGTGGCATGGGTTTCAAGGGATCGCGCAAATCGACTCCTTTCGCAGCCCAGATGGCAGCAGAGGATGCTGGCAAGAAGGCAGCCGAACACGGCATGAAGTCGCTTGATGTGCAGGTTCGTGGTCCGGGTTCGGGCCGTGAGTCAGCGCTTCGCGCACTGCAGTCGGTTGGTTTCAACGTGACGTCGATCCGCGATGTGACACCGATCCCGCATAATGGCTGCCGTCCGCGCAAGCGTCGTCGCGTCTGATCGCTTCTGACCGCTTGCCCTTCGGTTTCTGGCACATGAACGTCGGCAACCGTATTGACTGAATACTGTTCGCATAAAGGAACACCGCTATGATTGAAAAGAACTGGCTCGACCTCAAAAAGCCGGATGAACTGGACGTCAAGGTTTCCGAATACAACCCGAGCCAGGCTGTCATCGAAGTTGGCCCGTTCGAGCGTGGATTCGGTGTGACCATCGGTAATGCGCTGCGCCGTGTGCTGCTGTCGTCATTGCAGGGGTCGGCCATTTCTGCTGTGCAGATTCAGGGGGTTGTACACGAGTTTTCGTCGATCCCGGGTGTGCGTGAGGACGTGACCGATCTGGTGCTGAACATGAAGGGTGTTGCGGTACGTGTGGATGAAGATTCATCAAAGCGTCTGCGCCTTGCTGCCGAAGGGCCTGCCACGGTTACCGCCGGCATGATTTCCGAGACAGCCGGTGTCGAAATCATGAACCCCGATCACGTGCTGTGCCAGCTTGACAAGGGTGCATCCCTGTCGATGGAACTGACGGTTACCTCTGGCAAGGGCTATGTACCAGCTGGCAGCATGCGCAGTGAGGATTCCCCGATCGGTCTTATTCCGATCGATGCGATTTACAGCCCGGTGCGTCAGGTGGCCTATAAGGTCGAAAACGCACGTGTTGGGCAGATCACCGATTATGACAAGCTGCTGCTGACCATCGAAACCGACGGTTCGGTCACGCCTGAGGATGCCGTTGCCTATGCGGCGCGCATTCTGCAGGAACAGCTGCAGACATTCATCAACTTCGAAGAGCCGAAAGAGCAGCCGAGCGACGAGGACAATGAAGATCTGCCGTTCAGCCGCAGCCTGCTGCGCAAGGTGGACGAGCTGGAACTGTCTGTCCGCTCTGCAAACTGCCTGAAGAACGACAATATCGTCTATATCGGCGATCTGGTGTTGAAGACCGAATACGAGATGCTGCGCACACCGAATTTCGGGCGTAAATCTTTGAACGAGATCAAAGAAGTGCTGAAAGGCATGAGCCTCGAGCTTGGTATGGATATTCCGGCATGGCCGCCGGAGAATGTTGAGGAACTCGCCCGTCGCCTTGACGAGCCTTTCTAAAGCCGTAGAGCGGCAATTTATTGAAGACACCGGCAGGGCCGACCCTGCCTGTGCATAGGAGATAGGAAAATGCGTCATCGTCAGTCCGGACGGAAGCTGAATCGCACATCGCAGCATCGCCAGATGCTGTTCCGGAACATGGCTCAGGCCCTGATAAAGCACGAGCAGATCGTGACGACCCTGCCCAAGGCCAAGGAACTGCGGCCGGTTGTGGAACGTCTGATCACACTTGGCAAGCGCGGCGATCTGCATGCCCGCCGTCAGGCGCACGCCCGTCTTCGTGATGATGCCATGACCAAGAAGCTGTTTGAGGTGCTTGGCCCACGTTATGCCGAGCGCAATGGTGGCTATACCCGTGTTCTGAAAGCCGGGTTCCGCTATGGTGACAGTGCGCCAATGGCGGTGATTGAATTGGTTGACCGCGACGAGGATGCGCGCGGGCAGGACTCAGGCCCGGCACAGGTCAATGACGACATGGAAATGGAAGAAACCGCAGCATAAGCCTGTGTTTTCATTGCAATCAGGGCTGCCTTCGGGTGGCCCTTTTTTGTTGCGGGTGCAATACTGTTGGCCAAGGCGGGATGCGCCAGAACACCAGATGTTCCCGGAGATCAACCAATGCTGAAACTCAAACCAAACTGCGAATGTTGTGACTGCGACCTGCCACCAGCCTCGGTTGAGGCGATGATTTGCAGCTATGAATGCACGTTCTGCCAGTCTTGTGTGAATGCGGTGCTACAGAATGTGTGCCCGAATTGCGGTGGTGGCTTCCAGCAACGACCGGTGCGTCCGGCAACAGCGCGCCGTGAGGGTGTCGGTCTGGCGCATCAACCGGCGTCAAGAGAGCGTGTGCACTCCCGCCATGATCGCGCAGCGGTGCGGGCATTTGCGGCCCAACATGCCGATATCCCGCCAGAGGTGCGCTGAAACCGCCTGCATGGGTGCCGGTGCCGTGCCTTGCATTATGGTGTTTTGGGCATGATGATATCTGTTGCCAGCCGCTTTTCTTTTGGCGCGGCAGCCTGTTTCGCGTCAGAATGACGCCATGAGCCAGCTTGATCTCGAACCACAGGACAAGATGCCAAAGGGGGCGCCGCTTGCCGAGTTGTTGCGCCCGCAGCGCCTTGGTGATGTTGTTGGTCAGGACAAGCTGATCGGGCCAGACGGGCGCTTGCGGCGCATGCTGGACCAGGGCGAGCTTGCCTCGATCATCTTCTGGGGGCCGCCAGGCACCGGTAAGACAACCATCGCAAGATTGCTGGCCGATGAAGCTGGGATGGCCTTTGAGCCCGTATCCGCAGTGTTTGACGGCGTCGCCGATCTGCGAAAAGTGTTCGCCCGCGCCGCTGACCGGTTGAAGACCGGCGAAAGAACCCTGCTGTTCGTTGATGAGGTGCACCGGTTCAACAAGGCACAGCAGGACGGGTTATTGCCACGTGTTGAGGACGGCACAGTTACATTGGTCGGGGCGACAACGGAAAACCCGTCCTTTGCGCTGAACGGGGCCTTGCTGTCGCGTGCACAGGTAATGGTTCTGGAACGTCTGTCATCGACGGCGCTGCAGGCGCTGTTGGCGCGCGTGGAAGCCCATGCCGGCCATTCCTTGCCACTGGAAGCCGATGCGCGCGAGGCGCTGATGGCGATGGCGGATGGTGACGGGCGGTATCTGCTGAATATGGCATCGGCGCTGCTGCGCGCGCCGCAGGACCAGATGATCGGGACAGATACGCTTGCCGATATCGTTGCTGGCCGGGCACCGGCCTTTGATCGCGATGGTGACCAGCATTATAATCTGATGTCAGCTTTGCATAAGACGTTGCGCGGGTCTGACACTGATGCGGCGCTGTACTGGCTGGCCCGGATGTTTGCCGGTGGTGAGGACCCGCATTATATCCTGCGGCGTCTGACGCGGTTCGCATCAGAGGATATCGGCCTTGCCGAACCAGAAGCATTGCCACGGGCGTTGGCGGCTTGGCAAGCGTATGAGCGGCTTGGCAGCCCCGAGGGTGATCTGGCAATCGCCAGCCTGGTGATCTATCTGGCGACCGCGCCAAAATCAAATGCAGCCTATGTGGCGCTGAAAGCGGCTACACGCGCTGCTGGCGAGACCGGTTCCCTGACGCCGCCAGCGCATATTCTGAACGCGCCAACCCGTCTGATGAAAGATCTGGGTTATGGCCGGGATTATGCGTATGACCATGATGACCCTGACGGGTTTTCAGGGCAGGATGGTTTTCCTGATGGTATGGACCGCCAGCGTTTTTACCGGCCGGTGGAGCGCGGATATGAGCGTGAAGTCGCCAAACGGCTGGCCTATTGGGACAAGCTGCGCAGTGAAAATACGAAGGGAGGCGCATCGTGACCGGGATCACATTGATTGCGGTGGCCGCCGGCGGTGCCTGCGGCGCCTTGTTGCGCTATGGGGCGGTATTGGTAACGGGAGAAGGCATCTTT
>JADHLH010000047.1 GCA_016780765.1 Alphaproteobacteria bacterium
TTCTGCGCCAATGCCGGCGGGTTCTCCCGGCGTTACAAGAACTGGCGCGGGCGGGTGTCGTGTGCCGCCTGTCATGCTCAGGACTGGCCTATATATTCGATGATCGCCTTGCGACGCTGGCGCAGCAATTGCCGCTCTGCCAATGATCCGAAAGCCCTTTCCACAAGGGTCTGACGAACTTCATCACGTGATGGAAGTGCGAGTTGCGGCGTTTCAATGCGGCAGACCATCAGGCTGGCGATACCCTCGGTAAAGGCCAGCGGTTCTGACGGCACACCTTGCTCAAGTGACGAAAGAAGTTGACGCATCTGCGGTGCCAGATCGGCGATAATCACATCATCCAGTCTGCTTCTGATGCCGGAGCCGTAGCTGTCATTCAGCGCAGCAATCTTGTCACAACCACGCATCTCTTCGGTATCACGGCGTATTCTGGCTGCCGTTTCCAGCCTGTCTGCCTCACTTGCTTCAGTGGACAGTGGCAGAATGGCCCGAGCAAGCCACACTCTGGTCTGCGAGTCATCGACAAGCCCATCTTTGCGCTCGGAAATGCGACGAAACACATAGACCGTGCCGTCCACCACCACCGGCTCGGTAACGTCACCATTCTGGATGGCCATCAAGGCGTCACGAAATACAGGCGGCAGCTTTTCAACCACCAACCAGCCAACATCGCCACCCTGCGAAGCGCTTCCGCTTGCTGAATATTGTCGTGCAATCTCGGCAAAGTTTGCGCCCTTTCGCACGGCTGCAACCATTTCTGAAGCGAGATCAACGGTTTGTTCGATAGTGCGAGTCGGGCTGGGCACAAGGATGATCTCACCAATCTGCAGCTGCGGCTTGCTGGCATTGACCCGGATACGCTCCAACTCATCATCAACCTTGGTTTGCACCTTCTCGAAGCGGCTGGCGAATTTGGAACTGATATAGCTGGACCAGGCAAGGTCGCCGAGATACTTCATCTGGACTGTGGCGGGGTCGATCCCAGCTTCGGTCAGCACGCGGGTGCCGCTCATGCCGCTGTCGCCGAAGTTCTGATTTATCAGATCGCGTACCTTCGGCAGCAGCATGGATGCGATATCGGCAGCTTCATTTTCAGCGGCGGTGATTTTCAACGTGTCGTCGATCAAAAGCTGCAATGCATCATTTGTCAGCCGGTCACGGTTGGCATCGGTGATCGCTATGTTGGTGGCATATTCAAGGAACAGCAGCCGTTGCTCCACCTCGTAATTTGTTATCGGCTTGCCATCGACTGTGGCGACGATGCTGATCTGCGCCATTGCCGTCCACGGCAGGACAAGGCAACACACAGCCATCAGGTATTTGAGTTTTGAGATCATCAGTTTCCTTCAGGCTTCGTCCATTCGCGCCAGCATTATCGCTCCTGCAAGCATCACAATAACAGCGGGTGCCCAGCCAGCAACATAGGCCGGCAGGCGCAAGGATGCACCTAATACCATCATGAAGTGACTGAACAGGAAAATTGTGACAGCAATAAAGACGCCCCGCGTAAACAGGTGCGCCCGTCGACCACGCGTCATGTTTGTCAGCGTGAACCTGGCAGATACCATGGCAATGCCAATAAGAAGAAACGGTATCGCCGCCATGCGATGAAAATGAATACGGTGGTCAACGGATGGCAGTCCAGCGCGGTCCAGAACGTTGATGAAGGCAGGAAGTGCAAAAAAGGCAATCGTCTTTGGCGGCGCGCTAGACCGCTCGAGGTCCAGCGATCGCAGATTCGTCGACATCATCAATGTGCTGTGCTCGACCTTTACACCCAGCGCGTTCCATTCGGTTGCATTCTCGACCAGCCAACCACTGTCTGTCAGGCTGATAGATTGTGCCTTGATCCGGCGTTCCAGCATTTTGTCGTCACCAAACACATAAATCATCGGTTCGCGAATGGCCGAATTTTTAACATCCAGCGCGTCTCCGTGAATGATGAGCGCGCTGTCATCCTGACTGTCTCGCAACCAGATACCATCGGCAGAGATCGACATTTTCTGCTGCGTATCTCCGAAGGCTGTGTTCATTTTTGTTTCATATTGCTGTGATGTTACCGAGCCTACAGGATTGATCACCGTTACATAGATCACCCCGATCAGGCAGGCGCAGCACATCACCGGGTTCAATACCGACCAGATGGACCGGCCAAAACCGCGTGTCACGACAAATTCATTTGTCCGGTTCCAGTAGTCAAAGCAGAGCATCGATCCCGCCTGCAATGCGAAGGGAAGGCAAAGTTCGATCACAGCAGGTATGTTTAGCAGCGCCATTCTGATGACACTGAATTCCTCAACCTGCGTGTCGCGGGCACTGAACCGTCGTAAAAGTTCAATGGACTGGATGAGCGAAATCACTGCAATCAGCACTGACAGGCTGATCGTGAACCAGGTAATGTAACGCGCACCGAAATATCTGAACAGGATAGAGAACAGCAAGAATCGGTTCATGCTGCCTGTTCCCTCTCCTGCGTTGGTTCTGGCCGTAGTCTCAAGGTCGGCCAGATGATCAGCGCCAGCAGAGCCAGTGCAGGCCCGAGAAGGCTTGCATACAGCAAGGGTGTTGCCGCCGGCATTGTTGTCGTCAGGGACCGGCTGGACACCATCATCGAGATGATAATGATCGCCGCCCCGATATTCACGGCAGTGCGCCGAAACAGTGTGTCACGCCGGATTTGGCCGCACAAAACGCTGCAGGCTGCCGTCATCACCAGTACAAAGCCCAGCAATGGCGAAATGATCCGGTAATGCCCTTCGGCACGCCGTTGATTGAAAAACCGCGCTTCTGGTGATTTTTCCGGATTCAGAAGATTGCGGATACTGTCTTCATTCATGTCGAATACAAGACGTGCCTGCGAAGGTTGTGTGTCGGACGAAATCATAACCGAATGCGTTTCGAACAGAAGGGACGCGCTGGCGTCGCCATTCTTGTTTACTTCATTGCGCACACCATCTTGCAGAATGACAGCCGGCACACCGTTCTGATCGACAAATTTCCCGTATTTTGCGGTAATTGTGATGGTTTTGTTAGGTGCGCGTTCATCAAGCATGAAGATGTTGCGCGCCATACCATCCTCGGCCTTTTCGCCAATCAGCATGGTCATGCCGTCAACCACGTCGATGAACACACCCTCGCGCAACAATACTGCCGGAATGCTGTTCCGCAGCTTGAACTGCATTTCCTTGTAGATGCCAAAAGAGAAGGGGAGCACCACAGTTGAATTCAGAGCAAGGACAGCGGTAACACCGATGGCAAGTGCGATGGGCGCGCGTGCGAGTTGCAGCGTGCTGCGACCGGACGCCTGCATGACCAAAAGTTCGCGGTCAGCGATAGTGCGCTGAAAAACCCAGGTTACTGCAATGAAAGCGCTGATCGGAAAGGCGATTGTCAGCCATAGCGGCACCACGGTTACGGACATGACGATAAAATCCAGAAACGGGCCATCGCGGCTGACAACAAGTTCCAGAATTCTGATTGTCTGGAACAGCCACACAATACCGACAAGCGTTACCGTCACGGCAAATGTCGTGCGAACGAGTTGCGCCAGTAAATAGCGGTCAAACTGCATGTCAGCCCCTTGTGGATATGCAGGCATCATTACCATATTGGAATCCTGAAAAGCAAACTGTGAAGCGGGCGTTCTATCGCTTTCTTGCCGGTGACGGCTGGCCTCGAATTGACAGCCGCATCATCAACGCGTTTCATCAGCGGCTGTCCGGTTTGACGAGGCTGCTGCGAAACAGGCTGAAAGAGATAAAAGCGGCTGAGACAAATTTGATAACGACAAGACCGCCAGACACCCATACCGACATCATAAGGACCAACAGGAAAACATCATGGCAACGAAACTCGACCTCTCGCTTTCAGCATCCCTGCCCGAAGGGGATCATGCGCTCATATGCCTTGTTGGCGGTAACGGTGAACTGGTGCCTTCACTGGACAAGGATTTGGCTGCGGCTGTTATTTCAGCAATGGCAACCGCCCAGTTCGCGGGTGATGAAGGTAAATCCATCACCCTGAACCTTGAGGCACGGACTGTTGTGTTGGTCGGGACCGGCACGACTTTGACTGCGGGAAGCAGCGCAGAGGCGATTGGCGGTAAAATCTTTGCGGCTGTTGATGCGCTGCAGATCAAGTGCGCTGTCATGCCGGAGCACGATCTTGATGATATGGTCATGGCTGATATCATTCTTGGCCTGCACATGGCTGGCTATCATTTCGAGAAATATTTCACCGAGAACAGCAGCAATGAAGCGAGCGTGAAAATTGACGTCGTTTCATCTGCGCTTGGCGGCGATCATGCACTCATCAAGGACCGCAATGCCCTGATGGCCGGGGTGGCAATGGCGCGTGATCTTGTGTTCGAGCCGGCAAACATTCTGTATCCGGCCGAATTCAAGGATCGATGCGTGGCACTGTCTGAACTTGGTCTTGAAGTGACTGTGCTTGATGAAGCGGCGATGGCCAAGCTTGGCATGGGGGCATTGCTGGGTGTCGGACAGGGCAGCCGGCGTGAGTCCTATCTGGTCGTGATGAACTGGAAAGGCGGTGGTGACGAGGCGCCGATCGCACTTGTCGGCAAGGGGGTCTGCTTTGATACGGGCGGCATCTCGCTGAAGCCGCCAAAGGGCATGGAAGACATGAAGTGGGATATGGGCGGTGCTGCGGCTGTCACTGGCGCCATGAAGGCGCTGGCGGGACGCAAGGTTAAGCGCAATGTCGTTGGTGTTGTGGGCCTTGTGGAGAACATGCCCGATGGCAATGCACAACGCCCGGGAGATGTGGTCACTGCCATGTCTGGCAAGACAATTGAAGTGATCAACACCGATGCCGAGGGTCGTCTGGTACTTGCCGATGCGCTGCATTATACCGAAACCGAATTCAAGCCGCAGGTGATGATTGATCTGGCGACGCTGACGGGCGCAATGATCGTGGCGCTTGGCAAGGAATATGGGGGCATGTTTTCGAACAGCAGCGATCTGTGTGCGCAGCTGTCGGCAGCTGGCACCAGCACAAAAGAACCCGTCTGGCGGTTGCCGATGGGCAAGCCCTACCAGCAGCTTCTGAAATCGCATATTGCGGATATGAAAAATATCGGTGGGCCAGCTGGTGGATCGATCACCGCCGCCTGTTTCCTTGAACGTTTTGTTGCTGATACCCCGTGGGCGCATCTGGATATCGCAGGCAAGGCCTGGTCCGACAAATCAACACCAATTGTTCCCAAGGGTGGTACAGGATATGGCGTGCGTCTTCTCAACCGGTTGATTGATGACTGGCAGCCGGTTACCCGCGATGACAGCTGATTGGCCTATTGTTCGGGCTGCTGTTGATATCCCCGGAACGCAAAATCATGCCGCAGATTGATTTTTATCATCTGACGCAATCCAAGGTTGATACGGCGCTGGTGATGCTGGTCCAGAAATGCTTGCTGGCTGGCAAGAAGGTGTTGGTCCAATGCCCTCGTCCGGCGGCAGAGGCCATCGATGATGCCCTGTGGTGTACCGAGCCTGACAGCTGGATCCCGCACGGTCTGGATGATGCGCCCGGCAGTGAGGAGGCACCTGTCTGGATTACGTCCGATCCGGCCAAACGGCAGATCGAGGCAGAATTTCTGTTCCTGTTGCACGGTGCCGAGCGGGAAGACATGGCCAGCTTTGAGCGAGTGTTCAACCTGTTTGACGGGCGCTCAGAGGCACAGGTTGCGCAGGCACGGGGCCAGTGGGCGGCGTTGCGCGGGCAGGCGGATACGCAAATGCGCTACTTTGCGCAGGATGAAGCCGGAAAATGGGAACAACGCGCCTGATAAGGTATATGTGCCGATGCTGACAGCTGTTTGATGCAGCGGCATGTTTTTGGCCTTGTAACAGCGGCTGGCATTCCCTATTAACACGGCGACCAGTGACCGCGGGGGTCGACAGCTTTACGGGCCGGACCGCCACTTTTTCAAACACCCGACTTCCAAACAACCGTCAAAGGGACAGACAATGGCTCTCGAAAGAACCTTTTCCATCATCAAGCCTGATGCAACGCGCCGAAACCTGACAGGCCAGATCAATGCTCGTTTCGAAGCTGCCGGTCTTCGCATCGTCGCACAAAAGCGCAAGCAGCTAAGTCAGGCAGAGGCAGAGGCATTCTATGCCGTGCATGCTGAACGCCCGTTCTACAATGATCTGGTTGCCTTCATGACCTCTGGACCGGTTGTCCTGCAGGTGCTGGAAGGTCAAAATGCGATCGCCAAAAACCGCGAAGTGATGGGCGCAACCAATCCCGCAGATGCGGCAGAGGGCACCATTCGCAAGGATTTTGCTGAGTCGATTGAGGCCAATTCGGTCCATGGTTCAGATGCACCTGAAACCGCTGCCGTTGAAATCGCCTATTTCTTTGCCGGCTGCGAAATAGCTGGCTGACAAATAGCTGGCTGAGGGGCGCACCGTTTCGGTCCTGCGCCATGATCACCAATGAAAAAAGGCGGGGACAAGCCCTGCCTTTTTGCGTTCCAAATCCGATCAGAGAAGCGTTGCCGCCATCACAACCAAGGTCAGAATGACCAGTCCGATGACGATCTTTGATGCTGTCATCACACCGTTATAGATGGACAGGTGCTGATGCGCCTGCTTGTCAAAATCACTGGTATCCATGGTATCCAGTTCCCCCTGTTTGAATGTTCTGCCTGAATGTTCTGCCTGAATGTTCTGCCTGAATGCTATGTCTGTAGCTGTAAGGTTCCTCCCGCCCGCTGCTTGCTCTCCTGCAGCAACGATCAGCACACGCACCCACCCCCATTTTATGACCCAGGGTGATTTCAAAATCAACAACCCATCGGGCTGCCAACCTTGCTCAGGGCCAGATAAGATGTGGGCCCAGCCGTTCTTCGATTGGCAGCGTGGTGGTGGCAAGGGCGTCACGTTGGTTCGGCCAGCTCACACGCCCGTTTTCAATACGCAGCACGCCAGTTGCAAGCGATTCAATGACAAACGGATATAGCAGATGCTCAAGCGTCAGCACGCGCGCAGCAAGGCTGTCAGCATCATCGCTGCGATCCACCTTGAGGCTGGCCTGCAGAATGATCGGGCCATCATCCAGTTCCGGCGTTACAAGGTGAACAGTGGCGCCATGCACAGTATCACCTGCTTCCAGAACGCGCTGATGCGTGTCCAGCCCCTTATATTCTGGCAGCAATGAAGGGTGAATATTGATAATGCGGCCGGCAAAGCGGTCGACAAAGGATGCGGACAGCACGGCCATATAGCCGGCAAGGCAGATCCAGTCGGCACCGGCATCCTCAATCTGTTTTGCCAGAACCTCTTCCTGTGCGGCGCGGCTTGCAAAATCGCTGCGGGCAACAAGGCTGGTGGCAAACCCGCGCTGGTCGGCCAGATCAAGCCCGGCACATGTCTTGTTGGCGGCTACGAGAACGATCTTGCAGCCTGCATTCTGGCCGGCATCCTGACCCGCCATAATGTGATCGGCAAGCCGCAGCATGTTGCTGCCACGTCCCGACACAAGAACGGCAAGACGCATCACGGCTCTGTGCTCAACCTGTCCAGATGATCGAATATCATCGACGGGCCGTCACTGCGCGGTTGCAGGTCTCCGGCGATCCAGGCGTCAGGTTCAGGTCCGGTCTGCAGGGCTGTCAGTACGGCATCGGCATCATCGGCGCGGACCAGAATAAGCATGCCGATCCCGCAATTGAAGGTGCGCAGCATTTCCATCACCTTGACCCGGCCCTGTTCCTGCAGCCAGGTAAAGATGGGGGGCAAGTGCCAGCTGCTGCAATCAAGCCGCAGCGCCAGATCATCATTGAACACACGTGGCGGATTTTCGACCAGACCGCCACCGGTTACATGGCAAACCCCGCTGACCGTGCCAGCGGCATGTGCCGCTCTGGTGCTGTGATGATAGATGCGTGTCGGCAGCATCAGTGTTTCGCCAAGCGACAACTGCCCGTCACCAGACGGCGCATCCAGCGTGATGCCACTGATCTCGATAGTACGGCGAACCAGCGAATAACCGTTCGAATGTACGCCCGACGATGGCAAGGCTATGGCCACATCACCGGCGGATGGCAGGTCAGACGACAACAGCGTGCCGCGCTCGGCTGCACCCACTGCAAAGCCGGCCAGATCGAAACCGCCAGCCGGATAGACGCCCGGCATCTCGGCTGTTTCGCCGCCAATCAACGCACATTCGCACGCAACACAGCCATCCGCAATGCCCGCAACAACATCGGCCGCAATGTCAGGGTCCAGCTTTCCAGTGGCGAAATAATCAAGGAAAAACAGAGGAACAGCGCCTTGTGCCATAATGTCATTAACGCACATGGCCACCAGATCAATGCCGAGCCCGCGATAGTTGCCAGCCGCACGTGCCAGTTCCAGCTTTGTGCCGACCCCGTCAGTGGCAGCGACAAGGACCGGGTCCTCAAACCCTGCCGCGCGCAGATCAAACAGCCCGCCAAAGCCGCCAAGGGCACCATCTGCGCCGGGTCTGCGTGTGCGCGCTGCATGCGGCCCGATGGTGCGCACAAGGGCGTCACCGGCATCGATATCCACCCCGGCATCACGATAGCTGAGGGGCTTTGATGAAGATGGATGGTCTGACATGCTGGCAAGCCTTTGGGAAACTGGTGTAAGAATGGAACGGTGATCCGTGTCCATCATAGAGCGTCAACCGCATGCGTATAACCCCTAACTTTGCCGAAACTGCCGTTAAGTTTGCTGCCCGCATTCAGGGGCGGATTGCGGGTGCCAGACCGGCCCTTGCGAGAACGGTTGTGGCGGGCTTTGCGACGGGTGTTGTAATGGCTGGAATGGCCGTCAGCGCGCCAGATGCATTTGCCTATGAAGCCTGTGAGACGCCGCAATTCGGGGCAGCTGCGGTGGCGGTGGATGAACGCGCTGAAACCGCTGAAAAGGCGCAGACAAACGGCATGCGGCGCGCCACCGACCTTGCTTTCAGGCGAGTGCTGATGCGCTTGCTGCGCAGTGAAGAGGCTGCAACCGCCTTCATCGAAGCCAACAGCCCCGACCGGTTTGTCGATTTTTTCCATATCGCTTCGGAAAACACGATTGCCGGCCGGTATATCGCAACACTGGATTATTGCTTTTCAGCACCATCACTTCGTGTTGCATTCCGGGATGCCGGTCTGTTATGGGCAGAACTGCAGAGCCCCCGCATTCTTGTGTTGCCGGTCTGGCTAGCACCTGATGGCGCGCGCGCATGGCAGCCCGACAATGCGTGGCTGGCCGGATGGCGTGAAGCGGTGTCCGATGCTGACGGGCTGGTTGATTTCACCCTGCTCGAGCCGACGATTCTAAACGAGCGCAGTCTGCGCGCGGCAGACCTTGCGGTGGCAGATCCGCAGGTGCTGCGCCGTGCGGCAACTGTGGCGGACGCAGACCAGATCATGCTGGTGACGGCCCGCCTTGATTATCGCGGATCGCAGTTGATCCTCGCTGTTGACGGCCAGTTATTCACTGCCTCGGCCGACCAGCTGACCGTTCTTGGCAAGATGGTGGATACGCCGGTCAATGAGAATCTCGAGATACAGCTTGATCTGGCGCGCAAGACGATCCTGACCGAGCTGGAAAGTGGCTGGCATGCGGCGAACACCATCCGCAGTGGCCAGACGCAGGAGATTACCGTTGTGGTGCCTGTGGCATCGCTGTCGCAATGGGTTGAACGGCTTGAGGCCTTTGATTCGCTTGCCGTGATTGACAGCTATCTGATCCGGTCGCTGAATGTGCGGGGTGGTGTGGTGACATTGCGCCTTGTTGGCGATGCAGCGGCCTTCGAAAATGGGCTGGCAGCCCGCCGGTTGCGGTTGCGTCAGCGCGAAGACGGTACCAATGTGATCGAATCACGCTAGGATCACCATTGATGCAACAGCTTCCTCTAGATCTGGGTTTCATGCCGGCGCAGGACCGCGGTGATTTTATCATCAGCGACTGCAACAGGCTTGCGGCCGAATGGATCGACCGGTGGCCTGACTGGCCAGGCCAATTCCCGGTTTTGAACATCGTCGGCCCGGCGGCCAGCGGCAAAAGCCATCTGGCAGCAGTCTGGCAGGCGACCAGCAATGCAGAAATTCTGCAGCCTGACGGTGCTGGTGATGCGCCGGCATCCAATATCATTCTGGATCATCCGCAATCTGGTGATAGCGCAGGAGAAGAAGGACTGTTTCATTGCCTGAATGCCCTTAACGCCAGTAGCCGGTCGATGTTGATTCTCAGCCGCACGCCAGTTGCCCGCATGGACTGGCAGCTTGCCGATCTTGCGTCGCGCATGCGCTCGGTCAATCTGGTGCAGCTGGACGGGCCTGATGATGCGTTGCTGCGCGCGCTTCTTGAAAAGTATTTTGCTGACCGGCAGCTTGCCGTCGGCCCTGCGGTGCTGGATTACATAGTGGCACGGATTGAACGCAGCTTTGCCGCTGTTCAGATCATCGCTGCCGAGATGGATCGTCAATCGCTGGCACAGCAGCGCAGTCTGACAATGCCGCTGGCCCGCGAGATCATGGACCGGTTTGCGGATGGTACGCTGGGCAGGCAGCCGCCGCTGCCGCAAATCACTGACCCGGCATGACAGATGATCCGGCATGACGATATGTGGTGCTGACCTGCCATTATGGTAAACGCCAACAAGGTAACAGGAGTGAAACATGGTTGATTTTGGAATTGCTGGAAAGACGGCGATCGTCTGCGCATCCAGCAAAGGGCTTGGCTTTGGGTGCGCCGATGCGCTGGCGGCGGTGGGCGTCAATCTTGTTATGAACGCACGCACTGCAGACACGCTGGCGCAGGCAGCGCACACCATTCGTGATCGCCACGGCGTACATGTCATTGAGGTCGCGTGCGACATCACCACAGAAGATGGCCGCGCTGAAATCTTGGCCGCCGCCGGTCATGTCGATATTCTGGTGAATAATGCTGGCGGGCCGCCGCCCGGTGATTTTCGCGACTGGACGCGTGATACATGGATCGCGGCGCTGGATGCCAACATGCTGGCCGCTTTTGATCTGATCAAGGGTGTGGTGGACCCGATGATCGAGAACAAGTTCGGGCGGATCGTCAATATCACCTCGGGTTCGGTCAAGTCACCGATCCCGCAGTTGGGCCTTTCAAATGGCGCGCGCGCAGCCTTGACCGGATTTTGCGCGGGGCTTTCGCGTCAGGTGGCACGCCACAATGTAACAGTGAACGGCCTGCTGCCCGGCCAGTTCAACACTGACCGGATTGAAATGCTGATTGCCAATATGGCCAAGACAGAAGGAAGAACACCGGCCGAGGTGCGTACCACGCTTGAAGAGCGCAACCCGACGGGCCGTCTTGGCGAGATTGAGGAATTCGGTTTCGCCTGTGCGTGGATGTGCAGTGCCCGGTCGTCCTATCTGACGGGTCAGAACATCCTGATCGACGGGGGTATGTTCAACAGCACGCTATAGTGCGAACAGGTCTGCGCGGCGTCATTCGTCGATATCGATCAGCCGGATGTGCCGCCCCTTGACCGCCATGGCAGTCTTGCCATGCTTCAGGCGTAGCGCTGCCTTGCCAAACACATCATAACGCCAGCCCGACATGGCGCGCACCGGCGCGTCGTCATCAAGGGCAAGTTGTTCCAGCTCGTCAGCAGACGCGATCAGTCGCGGTGCAATGCCTTCGGCGTCGGTGATGTGTTTCAGCAAAACCCGCAGCAATTCCATTACAGCCACAGGCGGGCGGGCGGTGCGGGATTCAATCTTGGCTTCTGGCAGGGTGCTGTCCGGCATGTTTTCAACAGTCTTCAACACCTGCAGCACAGGTGCCACAAGCTTGCCATTGCCGCCGCCGGGAAAATTCCTGATCTTGCCGAAATCATCAGCCTTGGCAGGGTTGCTGCCAGCAAGATCGAGAATGGTTTCATCCCGCATGACACGGTTACGTGGCAGATTGCGTTTTTTCGCCTCGGTTTCCCGCCAGGCGGCAAGATGCATCATCCGCCGGAACGGGGCTGGTCGCATGGATCGCACCTTGATCCGCTTCCAGGCATCGTCCGGGTTTGTCTGATAGGTGGCAGGATCGGCAAGTTTGGCATTTTCATCAGCCAGCCATTCGACACGGCCCTTTTGATCCAGTTCTGTCGACAGCATCGGATACATGGCGGCCAGATGAATGACATCATCAAGCGCATAGCTGATCTGCCGGTCGCTGAGAGGGCGGCGTGACCAGTCGGTAAAGCGCGACGTCTTGTCGATATCAATCTTCAGCATCGCACGCACCAGACGGTCATAGCCGATCTGGTCACCATGCCCCAGCACCATTGCCGCAATCTGCGAATCAAACAGCGGTACGGGCAGGGTACCGATCTCTTTCAGGAAAATTTCCAGATCCTGATGCGCGGCATGAAACACCTTTACGATGTCGGTGCGTACAAGCAGGTCCCACAGCGGCTGCAGATCGATGCCGGCGGCCAGCGGATCAATTGCCGCAGCGCGTTCGCCGTTGCTGATCTGCACGAGGCACAGCTGCGCGTAATAGGTATGTTCGCGCATGAACTCGGTATCGATGGCCAGAAACGGTGCGGCCTCGAATTCTGACAGCAACGCTGCCAGACCCTCATTCGTGGTTATCAGGTCGGGATGGTGCGACGATTTGCTTTGCAGCTGGCTTTTGCCCATAAAATCAACATTCTTTCAATAGACTTAGGCGGATATAGTGCATCCGTTGCAAAACGAAAAGGTAATCTCATTGATTTGGTCAAAAAATCCAATTAACGCTACGACATGAAAACAGAAACCTTGCCTATCATCAATATCTCAAGGCTGGCAGCGATTGTGGCTGGCACGGCTGGATTCATTGCCATTCTGATAACGTCTTTGCCGGCTAGCGCGTCATCCAAGATCGTTGGCCACCGAGCGTTCTATGAGCTGAAGCTTGGCGACCGCGACCAGAATTCCTTTGTTACCAGCGTCAATGGGCGGTCGGCCTTTTCGATTGAGCGCGATTGCGGTGGGTGGCGTTCGGTCGAGGATTACATGATCCAGTTCCTTGTCGATGACGGGCAGTCAGACAATCTGCTGTCACATTTCGAATCCTGGGAATCCGACAGCGGTAATATGTACAGCTTCGACATTCTTGAGGAATCAACAATGGACGGGCGTCGGGAATTTGGCGGCTTTGTGGAATTGGATGGCGATTTTACGGGGCGTGCATTTTTCAGCATGGAACCAGACGTGCCGCTGGTTCTGCCAAACGAGACATTGTTGCCAATTCGCCATGTCCACAAGCTTCTTGAAAGCGCCGAGGCGGGTCAGAAAATTCTGGGGGCAACGCTGTTTACCGGCAACGAGCCGGACACTGCGTTGATGAAGACCAACACAGTATTTGGCGGGTGGCGTGAAGAACCGTCGGATGGGCTGGGTGCGCTGGCTGACGAGGGGTACTACCAGATCAACATCGCCTATTTCCAGCCATCGGCAAAGACCGCCGAGCCGCGCTATGAAATTCAGTTTGCGATGCAGCGCAATGGTCTGGTCCGCGAATATGAAATCAACTATGGCGATTTCAGCATTCGGGCAAAGCTGACGTCAGCTGAAACCGTGTCCGCACCCACCTGCAGCTGACGGCGTCTGGTACTGATTGCTGATCAATTGACATGGGTGCCCGTGATCAGGACCCTGCGGCCATTACCCGATCCGCCGCCAGCATGGCAGCACCGGCCGTTACCGCGTTAATGCCGCCCTCGCTGCCAACCAGACGCGTCTTCGAGCGATCAACCTGAACATAACCCGGCCATTTGCGGGGCATGCGTTCGCACAGGCGTGGCAGGTTCAGGAAGGTCCCGCCCAATACAATCACATCCGGGTCAAACAGGCTGATGATCGTTGCGGTGGCGCGGCCAAGCCGGTCTTCAAACACCTGAATGACACTGTCTGCCACAATATCGCTGTTGGCCGATGCGGTGGTGATATCAGCTGCGGCGCGCCATTCGCCTGTCACGCGCTGATAATCACCCTCCAGTGCGGCTGTGGACAGAAAGCTTTCAAGGCAACCCGATCGCCCACACCAGCACACACGGCCATCAAGTTCATGCGGGACCGGTGCGGGCAGTTGCAGGTGCGGCCAGTTTGCCGTGGCCCCGTGGGCCCCGGTCACGGGCTGCCCGGCAAGCGCCAACCCACCATGACAGCTATTACCGATCCACATGGCGACAGCCAGCTGCGCGTCTGTAGCAGCACCGGTGCGGCAGGCCTGTGTGGCAAGTGCTTCGCCGATATTATGGACCGACACCGGCATGCCGAGCGCAGATTGCAAGTCGCGTCGAATGCTGGTGTTGGCCAGCAGCGAAAACGCTGAATAGGTGACAACATCGTCCTCGATAATGGCGGGCAGGGCAACACCAAGAGCATCACCGGCATTTTGCGGTGTGCGTATCTGTTCAATCACCGCACAGACGGCGAGCAGCCAGGCGCGATAATCAGTGTCGGGTGCGATCTGTTCGGCTGAGGCAAAAATTTCGCCGCCATCCGAAAGGGTGGCGGCGGTCAGTATAGTGCCATCAAAGGTCAGGCCAATCATCCGGCCGGTCGTTCGATCAGGCTATTTGATCTTGGCTTCGCGAAACAGGACATGCTTGCGAGCCTTCGGATCATATTTGCGAACTTCCAGCTTTTCTGGCTTGGTGCGCGGGTTCTTTTTGGTGACGTAAAAATAACCGGTATCGGCTGTACTCACCAAGCGGATTTGAAGGGTTGCTGGTTTTGCCATCGCTAAGGCTCCTTGGGTCGGCACCATATACGTGGTGCCACACAATTTCAAAATCTGGCCGCAAAGTGGTCGAGACGTCGCGATTTGTCAAGCGCGGATCACGACCGCCGGCGTTGTTTTCGTGACTTGCGGGTCTTTGACGCAGTGCTGCTGGCAGCTTTGCCCTTTTTGCCGGGCTTTCCTGTCTTGCCCGATTTGCCGCGATGTGGCCCGCCACCCTTTTTGGCTGTGCCGCCGCCATCGACATAGGCCAGCAGAATACCGCCATTGACCGGCGTGACCTCAACAACAAGAACATTCATCTTGTCACCGACGCGAAACCGCACGCCATTGTGGCGTCCGGTCATCTCCATGCCGCTGTCGGACAGCATATAGTAATCATCAGGCAGGGACCGGATGGGCAAAAACCCGTCAGCCACGCCATCCTTCAGCGAGACGAACGCGCCGGCCCCGGTCAGCCCTGCAATAACCCCGGACACCACATTGCCGGTTTCGCTGGCAAACAGGGCCGCTGCAAAACGGTCAATTGTCCGGCGTTCCGCACCCGCAGCGCGACTTTCAGTCTCCGAGATATGCGTGCAACTTTCTGCCAGACCCGCAAGGTCGCTATTCCCGATTTTCCTGTCTTGCCCGATTTGCCGCGATGTGGCCCGCCACCCTTTTTGGCTGTGCCGCCGCCATCGACATAGGCCAGCA
>JADHLH010000048.1 GCA_016780765.1 Alphaproteobacteria bacterium
ATGCCTGGAAAGATAATAGAGCCGCAGCAGATAAGCCTGCTCGGAATCACCGGATATCTGCAGCCTTTTAGCGGGCAGCAGACCTGATTGATTGGCCGCGTGGGCCAGCGACGACAGTGCGCCAGCAAACAGGCACAGAAACAGAATGAAAGCACCTAAACGGCTTGCAGAACTGTAACACCACCGGCTGGCGCGCCTGTGCGTCAGCCCGTTTCGGAGCATGGTGCAGACCCGTCATCCTTTTGTGCTATCTGAAAGCACTATGAACCAGATATCGGGTGCCGGGAAGCAGCCATTGCGTGCCGGCGTCATCGCCGTCTGTTCAGCGCAACAGCCGTTCCATTTTCTGGCGAACAAAATCTGCCGGCTCTTCAAAAACAATTGTGCCGCTGAACGCCCCACCGCGGTCATAGAGATACACTGCCGAGGAATGGTCCCGCAGCACCACACCGTCGGTATCCGCGACGCGTTTTGCATAGATCCCAAAGGATTTTTGCACGGCTTTCAGCGCTTCTGCATCACCTGTAAGGCCAGTTACCGGCATGTCAAACAGGCTGAGATAGGCGGCAAGCTGTTCTGGCGTGTCGCGTTCATGATCAACTGTCACAAACACCACCTGAAGGTCTGATGCATCAACCCCCGATTCGGAGAGTTCATCGATTGCAATTTGCAGCACGCTGAGGGTCATCGGACAGACATCAGGGCAATATGTGTAACCGAAAAACATCGCCAGCGGCGCACCAAGAAAATCTTCGTTGCTGCGCATTACCCCGTTCTGATCGGTCAGAGAAAAGGCCTGTTCCTGAAGCTGCGGAAAGCCTGTTCCCATCTTTTGTGCTTGCCGCTCGGACAGCCAGAATACCGCCGCGCACAGTCCGGCAAACAGCACTCCTGCCGCAATGATCACCAGCGTATGATTTCCCTTTGGCGGCCGTTCAGGTGGCGGCGGGATGTCTGATGGTGATTCAGGGTTATTTTGCGATGTCATGCGCCGAGATGTAGTGGCTTCAATAATGGCTTGCAAACCAAATCCGACACAGCGAGGCCCGGTATCACCAAAAACGGTATCACCAGTTACGGTATCACCAATTACGGTATCACCAAACGTCGGCCAGATCACCCCGATGGAAATCGATGATTGAAATCAATCTGGCAAATCAGTCTCATTGAACAAATCAATCTCATTGAACTGGCGCATCGAGACGTTATAGTGTTCCGCTGCCCTCAACAGACCTCGGACAATCCTGCCATGACGGCTCTGATCATCCTGATTGACCAGATCATCAGCTTGTATGTTTACACGCTGTTTGCCTATGTGATTATCAGCTGGCTTGTGGCGCTGCGGATTGTGAATCCGTGGCAGCCTTTCGTGCGTATGGCGACCAATTTTCTGGGCCGGATACATGAACCGCTGCTCAGCCGGGTGCGCCGTTTCATGCCCGATCTTGGCGGCATTGATATCAGCCCGGTCATTCTGCTGCTCGCAGCGGAATTTTTTCGGAACATCATTAACGGTCTGGCAGGCTAGCGGTGGCACAGCTGGCCGAAAGACGGGTACCTTCAAAGCTGGTCCATAATCTATCTGCCTGACAGGTCTGGCAGGTACTCGGGGGGTGTAACGTGACAACAGCAAACATTATCGATGGCAAGGCCTTTTCCGAAACACTGGTCGCGCGTGTTGGCGAACAGGCCGGCCTGCTGGCCGAGAAGATTGGCAGACCGCCGGCGCTTGCCGTCGTGCTTGTGGGCGAGGACCCGGCCAGTGCGGTCTATGTTCGAAACAAGATTGAACGCACGACGACCGCAGGCATGCGATCAATCGAACACCGCCTTGCCGATACCACCAGCCAGGCTGACTTGCTGGACCTGATTGACACGTTGAATGATGATGACAGCGTAGACGGCATTCTGGTGCAGTTGCCCTTGCCGCCGCAGATCAATGAAGAGGCGGTGATCAATGCGATCACGCCGGACAAGGATGTGGACGGGTTCCACGTGGTGAATGCGGGCAGGCTGGCCACCGGTCAGGACGCGCTTGTGCCCTGTACACCTTTTGGGTGCCTGTTGCTGCTGCGCGATTGCCTTGGCAGCCTGTCCGGTCTGAACGCCGTTGTTGTTGGCCGCTCGAACATTGTTGGCAAACCGATGGCACAGCTGCTGCTGAAAGAAAGCTGTACGGTTACCATCGCGCATTCCCGCACAAAGGATTTGCAGGCAGTTTGCGCCGCGGCGGATATTCTGGTGGCCGCGGTTGGTCGTCCCGAAATGATCACCGGCGACTTCGTGAAACCCGGCGCAACCGTGATTGATGTCGGCATCAACAGGGTGCCGGCCCCGGAACGCGGTGCAGGCAAATTTCGGCTGACCGGCGATGTGCATTTTGAAAGTGCAGCCGCAAAGGCCGGGGCGATCACACCGGTGCCTGGCGGCGTTGGGCCCATGACCATTGCCTGTCTTCTTCGCAACACACTTGTTGGCGCGGCGCGGCGCTTTGACGCCGGTCCAATCGACATCTAGCATTACCATGGTGCGCGCCCTATGTTCTGGGACCGTTCACGCCGTAAGGATTCTGCACACATATGGCCTTCGACAAGATCATCCTTCTGGTTGCCCTAGGGCTTGTTGCTGTCATCCTTGCGTGGGGTGTACTGACAATGGCCCGTGGTGGTGAGTACAATGTCAAGAATTCAAACCGGATCATGCGGTATCGCATTATCTTTCAGGCCATTGCGCTGCTCGTCATCATGGTATTGATCTGGATGCGCCAGAACGCGTAGCAGGACATCTATCAACGCCCGGAGACCCGGGGCACAATACCCCCGGACCAAAAACAGGAAACCGCATGGTCAAGCTGAACAAAATCTACACACGCACTGGTGATGGCGGTGATACCAGCCTTGTTGATGGCCGCCGGGTTGCCAAACATTCGCGCCGGCCTGCAGCCTTTGGCGAAGTGGATGAGGCGAATTCGGTGATTGGACTTGCCCGCCTGCATACCAGCGATGACGCGGATGAAATGCTGGGCCGCATCCAGAATGATCTGTTCGATCTGGGTGCTGATCTGGCGACACCGGAAGGGGATTCACCGGCGTTACGCATCACTGGCGATCAGGTCACGCGGCTTGAGACCGAGATTGATGACATGAACAGCTCGTTGGAACCGCTTAAATCCTTTATCCTGCCCGGCGGCACCGAAGCGGCGGCGTGGCTTCATCTTGCCCGTACCGTGGTGCGCCGGGCAGAGCGCCGGATGACCGAACTGGCAACCGAAGAGGTCGTGAATGATACGGCCATGAAATATGTCAATCGGCTGTCGGACCATCTTTTCGTGTTGGCCCGGATTCTTAATGATGGTGGCAAAACTGATATTTTATGGCGGCCCGGACAAAATTCAGGCCAGAAATGAACAAGTAATGCGCTGTGGCGGGGGGTATGTCTGACGCAGCATTCACAGTCTGTTCGGAGGAAGACGACATGAAGGTGCTTGTACCGGTAAAGCGCGTGATTGACTATAACGTCAAGGTACGTGTGAAAGGTGACAATTCGGGGGTTGAACTTGCCAATGTAAAGATGGCGATGAACCCGTTCGATGAAATCGCGGTGGAAGAAGCGTTGCGCCTGAAAGAGGCTGGCGGTGCTGACGAAGTGGTGGCGGTATCAGTCGGCCCAGGTCAGAATCAGGAAACCATCCGCACCGCGCTTGCAATGGGTGCTGATCGCGGCATCCATATCGAGGCACCACACGAAATCGAACCGCTGGCCGTTGCCAAGCTGCTGAAAGAAGTGGTATCGCGCGAGGATCCGGGCCTTGTGTTTGTGGGCAAACAGGCCATCGATGATGATTGCAACCAGACCGGCCAGATGCTTGCCGCGCTGCTGGGCTGGGCGCAGGGCACATTCGTGTCTGGTGTCGAGATCAAGGGCGACAAGGCTGCCGTTATCCGCGAGGTTGACGGGGGGCTGGAGCATCTTGAGATCAGCATGCCAGCCGTCGTGACGGTTGACCTGCGCCTAAATGAGCCGCGCTATGCGTCGTTGCCGAATATCATGAAAGCCAAGAAGAAGCCGCTTGATTCATTGAGCGCTGACGAGCTGGGCGTTGATATCAGCCCGCGGCTTGCCATTACCCGCGTCGAAGAGCCACCTGCACGTGAAGCCGGGATCAAGGTATCTGATGTGGGTGAGCTTGTGGACAAACTGAAGAACGAAGCGAAGGTGATATAATCATGAGCATTCTCATTCTTGCAGATCATGACAACGGCCAGCTGGCAGCTGCCACGCTGAACACCGTAACTGCGGCCACCGAAATTGGCGGCGATATCGACATACTCGTTGCTGGTGATGCCAGCGGTGATGTGGCAAAGGCCGCTGCCGCCATCAGTGGTGTATCGCGCGTGTTGACAGCCGATGCCGACCTGTTCGCGCATGGCATCGCCGAAAACATCGCACCGCTGGTGCAGTCACTTGCCTCTGGCTATACGCATCTGATGGCACCTGCCACCACGACCGGCAAGAACGTCATGCCGCGCGTTGCTGCCCTTTTGGATGTGATGCAGATTTCCGACATCATCAAGGTGGAAAGCGACAGCAGCTTTCAGCGCCCTATCTATGCCGGCAACGCCATTGCAACTGTCACATCTGATGAGGCCATCAAGGTGATCACCGTGCGCGGTACCGCATTCGAGGCCGCAGGTGATGGTGGCAGTGCAGCCATTGAATCCGTTGACACCACTGGCGATGCCGGTCTGTCCAGCTATGTGAAATCCGAGCTGTCCAGCTCTGAGCGTCCTGAACTGACCTCCGCACCAATTGTTATTTCAGGTGGTCGCGGCATGCAGGATGGTGCGAATTTCGCAATGCTGGAAAAGGTTGCAGACAAGCTTGGCGCCGCGGTTGGCGCATCACGCGCAGCGGTTGATGCCGGGTTTGTGCCGAATGATTATCAGGTTGGCCAGACCGGCAAGGTTGTGGCGCCTGATCTTTATGTCGCGGTTGGCATCTCTGGAGCGATCCAGCATCTCGCCGGCATGAAAGACAGCAAGGTGATTGTTGCCATCAACAAGGATGAAGAGGCGCCGATTTTCCAGGTGGCTGATTTCGGCCTTGTGGCGGACCTGTTCGATGCGGTTCCGGAACTGGAAACAAAGCTCGACTGACCGTTAGCCATTTATCCGGTCAGCCATATCAGGCTGATCTGCACAGCGAATAATAAGGGCGGCGTTAGCTGCCCTTTTTTGCGCTTAGCTGTCTGCAAGGATGGTGCGCAGGGTCTGCAACAGTTCAGGGTTGTCCCATTCATAAGGGCCAACAAAGGACCAGCTGTTGCGCTGTTCGGCATCTACAAGGATCGTGGTTGGCAGCCCGCGCACACCCATTTCGCGAGACAGGCTTGCCTTTGGGTCAAAGCCAAGTTGCGGCCCTGAAATGCCCAGCGACTCAAGGAACGGCGAGGCCTTGTTTGCGCCGCCCCGATCAATCGATACCAGCATCACCGTCACGCCGTCCCCGGCAAGGGCTGTCGCTGTGCGCGCCAATGATGGCAATTCAGCCACACACGGGGCGCACCATGTGGCCCAGAAATTGATCAGAACCGGCTGGCCCGCCAGCGATGCCAGATCAAACGTATCACCTTTGGTATCGCTAAGCTGACTTGTCATCGGCACCAGCGATGCCGGATTCGGCACAATCATGTCACGAGTTGTACCAGCTGCCTGTGCCACTCCTGCCTGTGCCACTCCTGCCACCGCCAATGTCCCTGCCATCCCCATAACGCCGCCAACAAACTGCCGACGCGAGCAAACGCCCGTTGCCAGTATTTGGGGCTGTAAATTGGCAAAAAGCGGCGTATAAGACATTTAGCTTTCCAATATTGACAAAGTCTGAGAGAGGCGTGGCTGCCGCGACCAATACCGGCGGGTTTCACAGAGACCACAAAAACTGCAAGGCGGTAACTCTGGCAACAGCAAGGGCCGGAACAGGACCGCGGCAATCAGACCAAAAGAATGCCATATGACGGACAAAAAAGATACCCATTCCGGAAATATGACGTCCAGCATCTGGGGTGGTCGCTTTTCCAGCGGCCCGTCCGAACTGATGCAGGATATAAACGCGTCAATTGATTTCGACAAGCGGATGTTTCGGCAGGATATCGCCGGATCAAAGGCGCATGCGGCGATGCTGGCATCCTGCGGCATCATTTCCGATGCAGACAGGCAGGCCATCGATGACGGGCTTGACCAGATCCTGAACGAAATCACCAGCGGTACATTCACATTTTCGGCAGCGCTGGAAGATATTCACATGAATATCGAATCCCGTCTGGCCGAGATTGTCGGCGAGCCAGCACGCCGCCTGCATACAGCGCGGTCACGAAACGACCAGGTAGCCACCGATTTCCGTCTGTGGGTGCGGGAGGTCATTGATTCGCTTGATGTGGCACTTGCCGACCTGCAACGCACATTGATCGCGCGCGCAGCAGAGCATGCCGACACGCTGATGCCCGGATATACCCATCTGCAAACTGCCCAGCCTGTCACATTCGGCTTTCACCTGATGGCCTATGTCGAGATGTTTGGCCGTGATCGTGGCCGGCTCGCCGATGCGCGCAAGCGGTTGAATGAATCCCCGCTTGGGGCGGCGGCGCTGGCTGGCACATCCTTCCCGACCAACCGGAACCAGACCGCAGAGTTGCTGGGTTTTGACAGGCCGTCGGCAAATGCCATGGATGCCGTATCTGACCGCGATTTCGCTGTTGAATTTCTGGCGGCGGCGGCGCTGTGTGCCGTGCATATGTCGCGCCTTGCCGAAGAAATTGTTATCTGGTGTTCAGACGGATTCAAATTCATCAGCCTGTCAGATGCCTTCACCACCGGATCCTCGATCATGCCACAGAAGCGGAACCCGGACGCGGCCGAACTGGTCCGTGCCAAGCCGGGGCGCATTATCGGATCATTGAACGGGTTGCTGATCGTTCTGAAGGGCTTGCCGCTGGCCTATGGCAAGGACATGCAGGAAGACAAAGAAGGTGTGTTTGATGCCGCGGACGCGCTGGCCATCGCTATCGCTGCCACCACCGGCATGGTTGCCGATATGACTGCAAACCCTGCCGCCATGCGGGCTGCTCTTGCCAGCGGCTTTCCAACCGCAACCGACCTTGCCGATTATCTGGTGCGCGATCTTGGTATGCCGTTCCGCGAGGCGCATCACGTCAGCGGCGCCATTGTGGCACTTGCATCCGAAAAGGGATGTGACCTTGACGGGCTTGATCTTGCCGACATGCAGGCGATAGAGCCGCGGATCACATCTGCCGTTCTTGATGTTCTGACCTGCGAGGCTGCTGTATCCATGCGCACCAGCTTTGGCGGCACGGCACCAGATGAAGTGCGCGCCCGCATCGCTGATGCACGTATTCGCTTTGCACTGGATAGCAACATTTCTAACGGAGAGTCATCATGACCCGTTCCCTGATTGTAACGATGTTGGCACTTGTCATCGCTGCAGGTGGCCTGAGCGCATGCGGCAAGCGTGGGGACCCCTACCGGCCATCGGAAATTCCGGCCAAACCGGCAGACGACTCAGAGCGGGTGCCATAGCCATGCCTGCTTTCATCAGAGATGCGAACGGAGTTCTGTCGGTCAGCGGTGTATCGCTTGCCGATATCGCCGCGCAGTATGGATCTCCCCTCTATGTCTATTCTGGCGATGGTATCCGTAATGACTACCGCCGGTTTGCGGGTGCGGTAGGCCCGGCTGGCGGGCGCGTGCATTTCGCCCTGAAGGCAAATTCCGCCCTTGGGGTGATCGCCCTTCTGGCACATGAGGGCGCTGGTGCCGACATCGTATCAGGGGGCGAGTTGGCCCGCGCGCTGGCAGCCGGCATTCCGGCCAGCAAGATCGTTTTTTCCGGTGTCGGCAAGGCCGCCGACGAGATTGCCGCCGCGCTGGATGCAGGCATTGGCCAGATCAATGCCGAAAGTCCGCAGGAGGTCGAGGCGATCAGCCAGATTGCTGCCAGCCGCGGCATCAAGGCACCCGTTGCACTGCGCGTGAATGTTGATGTCACTCCGCAGACGCATGCCAAAATTTCCACCGGCCAGCGATCAACCAAATTCGGCGTATCGACCGCGCAGAACGAGGCGGCAAACCTGTATCGCCAGATTGCTGCTGACCCGCATATCAGCGCTGCCGGTCTTGCCGTACATATCGGCTCGCAGATCACCAGCCTTGATCCGTTTGAACAGGCCTACCGGGCCCTGCTCGATTTTGGCACAGCGTTGCGCGCCGAGGGGCTGGATGTGCCAGTCCTTGATCTGGGTGGCGGTATCGGCGTTGATTACGAGGCTGGCGAGGCTTGCGATTTCACCGATTACGGGGCGTTGGTATCGCGCTTGTTTGCCGATAGCGGTTTCATCCTGGGCTTTGAGCCTGGCCGGTCGATCATGGCCAATAACGGTGTGCTGCTGACCCGCGTTATCTATGTGAAGGATGGCGATAACAAGCGCTTCGTCATTGTCGATGCGGCGATGAATGATCTGTTGCGTCCCACGCTTTACGAAGCGCATCACGCCATTCAAACGGTGCAATCACCGGGTCCTGGGATCGGGCCTGCCGATATTGTCGGCCCCGTTTGCGAGACTGGTGATTACCTTGGACAGGGGCGTGATATGCCGCAACTCGGTGCGGGTGATGCGCTGGCTGTGTTGTCGGCCGGGGCCTATGGTGCTGTCATGGCCTCCAGCTACAATACCCGCCCGCCAGCTGGTGAGTTGCTGGTGATGGACGGGACATGCCATGTGCTGCGCCGCCAGCGGACCGTAGCCGAGCTTCTGGCCGAAGAAACCGTTCCGGACTTCTGATCACAGATGAAAAGGGGCTGGGCTTGTCTTATGTGACGGGGCCTTGCCGCCTAGCGCGCGACGCGGTCGGCCAGCATGACAACGGTAACCGTTGGCTCGGACACATCATCAATAACAAGCTGGGCAAAGAAACTGGCTGTTGAGGCCGGTCCGATCACCGTCTCGTCAGGGCTGATAACCTCGCGAAGCAAGGCATCGCCTGATGGCGAAGTGACCGTGACTTCCAGCATCGGGGCATGCGCGAAAAACGCGGCCCGGTTAAACAGACGGCCCCGAAGGCGCAGCGTATCACCGGTATAATCAGCCGTAACATCAACGATTTCCAATCGGTCGATCTGCGGTGCAACAGCAAGGCCGGCCTGCTCATATAACGGGATCAATGCCGGCACATAGGCAGTGACCGTTGAACGCTGGGTGACGGCACCAGCACCAATACCAACAAGCAGGATCAAGACAAATAGCGGCAACAGGATCGTGCGTACTGCATTGCCCATTTCGCCTGGTGATTCTTCCAGCGTCAACATCGGCAGATGTGCCTGCCAGATATGTGTACAAACCGAACATCTGACAGACTTGCCACTCTCGCCGATACTGTCACTTGCAACACGAAACACCGTTTCGCAATTGGGGCAGGTAAGCAACATCTGTTACGTCCGTTCCATACAAGTCAGCCACTGCACACAAGTTTGGTGTGCCATCCAGTTCAGCTGATCGTTACACGAAAGCCCTGTGCAGAAAAGGGGCCTTGCCATTCAGGATTTACCGGATTTCATAAACGAAGTGCCGGTTCCATGCTATCCTGTATTCGGTTTTGGGGGAGTGAGGACAATGTCAGGGCATGTCAAAGGCATGCAGGGCAGCATCTTTCGGGTGACAAGAACACAAAGAGCATGGCCATGCAGGACGCCTACACGCAAGAAAAGAGACTGTCACGCCCCCTTCGCTATGCGATTCTCTATCTGTGCCTTGCGATCGCGATCATCATATCAGGCCTGCAGCATTTCGTCCTGACCCTGCCAAGCGCATCGGGAAAGCGTCTTCAATACACTGATGGCATTGTGGTGATGACGGGTGGCCAGCAGCGCCTGGCGGACGGGCTGTATCTGCTGACCGAAGGCATTGCCGGCAAGATGCTGATTTCAGGTGTTGGCGACGGTGTGAGCCGCGCAGTGCTGGTCCAGCAGCTTGGCCTTGATGCCCGGCAGGTCAACACGCTGTTCTGCTGTGTCGATCTGGATTTTGCAGCCAAGGATACGCGGGGCAATGCAATCGCCGCACGCCGCTGGGCACTGGAGAACAATATGCGGTCGTTGCGGCTGGTGACGGCAAATTATCATATGCCGCGTGCATTGCTGGTATTTGCCAATGAAATGCCCGAATTCGATCTGTACCAGTACCCGGTTACGCCGGGCGATTTGCGCCTTGAAGGCTGGTGGCATAATCCGGCCATGCTGCGCCTGCTGATGCGGGAATATGCGAAATATCTTGCCGAAACCATTCGGCTGTAAACACATTTGACGCCAACGTAGCGGTCAATCCTGACCCGCATCAATGATAGACCGGCGAATCTCGCGCGTGCGGGTAAACAGCGTTTCCAGCTTGTCCTTTTCGCCCCAGCGAATGGCGCGTTGAAGATAGGACAGATCCTCGGAAAAACGCTGCAGCATTTCCAGAACCGCCTCATCATTATTGACAAAGACATCGCGCCACATCACCGGGTCAGAGGCAGCAATTCTGGTAAAATCCCGAAATCCGGATGCCGAGAAGCGGATCACGTCATTTTTCAGCTGTGTCTCCAGATCGACAGCTGTACTGACAATGGTATAGGCAATCAGATGTGGCAGATGCGACGTCAGCGCCAGCACCTTGTCATGATAATCCGCATCCATCCGTTCGGTGACGGATCCGAGGCCGGTCAGGAAGGATTCAAACCGCACCACCACATCATCCGGCACATCCCGTGGCACAACAATCCAGTACCGCCCGTCAAAAAGATGGGCATGTCCTGCGGTGGGCCCTGAATGCTCGGTGCCGGCAAGTGGATGTGACGGCAGCCAGTGAATGTCATCGCTGATAACCGGATCAACATCGCGCAGGACAGATCGTTTGGTAGAACCGGTATCGGTCAGCACCGCACCGGGCTTCATGGCCGGTACAATCAGTTCAGCCAGCGCGCCCATCGCCCCGACTGGCACAGCCATGATTACAAGATCGGCATCGACAACAGCTTCTTTTGCATCGCCAACAACCTCATCGGCGAATCCCAGCTTGCGCGATGTTTCCACGGCATCGGGGTCTGCATCGCAGGCAGTTACATGCCCGACCAGCTTGCCACGTCGTGCCGCAAGTGCGGTTGAGGCACCAATCAGACCAACACCGATAATGGCAATCTTTTCATAGATCACCGCTTGGTCAGGGGTCGCTGTCGTTTCAGATGTCGCTGTCATCAGGCGCTTTTAGTCTGTCTTTGGCGACGTGGCAATGACGCCTGCAATGCGCGCAGGCATGGCATACCCGGCAAGCACATCAACTGGCCGCCCGGGACAGGCCTCGATATGCGCTGAATCCGCGTCGCCGCAAGCGATCAGCGTTGTCTCATGCGTGACCGAATCAGCCTCGGTCCGGCCAATGACATAGCATGGCGGCAGGCCGTCGCCATCATCAGACATCACTTCAAACGGCGTGACGGCAATGATGTGCAGGTCCCGGTCCTGCATCAACCAGCCCGCCAGCGCTGCATCTTCGGACACTGGCACAAGCGCATAGGCGGCACCCTCCTGCATCGCCGCGCTGCAGGCCGATATCGCGTTGCACTGGATCAGTGAGAGCTGACCACCAAAATGCCAGCTGGCAGTCGGCAAGGCGCTGTCCAGCACCGCAACACCAATGCTGCGGTCCTGCTGCGCACTGCTGGCTGTCATAATCTGCCGCCAGATATTGCGGGCGATTCCGGCCGGCAGGTCAGGGGCCTGTTCAGCCAGCCTCAGAAACACCTCGGCTTCACGGCCCGGGCGATAGGTAACACCGCCGGATTTCGCCGATGCGACAGCTGCCGACAGTTCCATACGGCGGCAGATTAAATCGAGCAGTTGATCGTCAATCAGATCGATGGACGCGCGTATGTCCTGCAAATTCTCAACCATCCTGCTGTCACCCTGCTACTTTGTCCACGCCGATTGCCCCGTATATAGCAGACAGACGATAAGCGGCGCCACCGATGATTGGGCCAAGCCATGGTCATCATCATCATCATCGCCCGCCAGCCGCTTGTGCCATCACGGGGGTTTTATCTGGATTGCCAGTTACCTGTCAGGATTGCCAATTGTCTTTCAGGATTGGCGGGCACTGGTGGGCCGCGTCGCTGTAGCAAGCGCGCCTGCTTTCAGCCTGCCGCCAACGCGCTGGCGTTGCGTCTGCCCTGACGGGGCATAGAGCATCTTTTCCGCCTCGACAAACAGCACACCGCCAACCCCCGGCGACCAGGTGCGCCCGATACGTTCAATCTGCGCCCCAAAACGCAGAACAATGCCCAGCTCGACCGGCGGCATGAACAGCAGGGTGCCCGTCGTGCGCGGGGTAAATCCGTGGTTGGTCAGCAGATCACGAAGCTGGCGACGCGAAAAAGGCCGGCCATGCCCGAACGGGGTCCGTTCTGCCCGCGCCCACAGGCCCGTACGGTTCGGCACCATCACCATAATGCGCCCTGACCCGTCAAGAACGCGCCAGCATTCATCAAGCAGATGACCGGGATCCGAATCGAACTCAAGCGCGTGGATGAGCAGGATCCGATCCATTTGCACATTCAGAATCGGCAGCGCGTGGCTGTTTGTCAGAACAATTCGCGCGGCACCCTTCACTGGCCATTGCTCACCGCCAAAACGGGCAGGAAGGAACATTGTTCGTGGCGGCATATCATCAGCACGCAAGAGAGGCGCACCATAGCCAATCACCGCATTGCAGGCGTTTGGAGCCGCGCTCCAGAAATGTGAAGCATGCTGCCGCAACCACTTGGCGACATGCCGTCCCTGTCGCGAGCGGTAATATTCATTCAGTTGCGTCACATGTTGAAACATGGGGACCTGTCATCCTGACGGGGATAGTTCTGCGTCACCTTCAGCGACCGCTGGTGATCTGATATTCTGGCTGCTTCATGATCTGGCCAGATCATCCAGTTCATACGCCACCTGCCGGCAATCCGCATAGGCATCAGGCTTGGCAGTGCGTACACGCAAACCGGTGACACCGGGCAGCGCACGCAGCGCGTCAAACATCTCGCGGGCCAGCGTTTCCTGCAAATCAAAATGCCGAGCCCCTGCAATATCCAGTACAGCCTGGCGCACCAAATCATAATTCAGCGTGTCTTCCAGATCATCGCGTCCGGGCTCGCTATCGGCACTCAATTCCAGCGCAACATCGATGATCACCCGCTGCGGGCCAAGGCGTTCATGATCATAGGCTCCAATACGGCATTGGCATTCAAGTCCCTCAAGAAACAGCCAGCGTGTCAGCATTCTTAGATCCTCCATCCTACCGTTGCACATAGTCCGGGGGCGGGCAGGCCCTAGAGCGTTGCCACAACCCAGTCAGGGGTGATGCCGCAACGACGGATCATTGCAGCCGTGCCGCCGTCACTGAACAGACCATAATCGGTCAGCAGAACCGACTGCAAGCCAGCTGCTGATGCGCCCAGTACATCCGTATGCAGGCTGTCGCCAACCATACCGACACGATGCCGGTCAAATGGCCGGCCATACACATCCTGCAACCGTGCCAGCGCAATTTCAAAGGCTGGCAAATGCGGCTTGCCGAACCATAGCGGGCGCGTGCCGGTGGCCTGCATGGCGCGGACCGCCCAATAGCCGGGCTCGGTTGAAAACTGGTCGCCAAGCGGGGCCCCTATATCAGGATTGGCAACACACAGCATACGGCCTGGCTGGCGCAATGCCTGTTCCAGCTGCTGCTGTTCAGCCTCACCCCACATGCCGCTGCCAAGAAAGGCGAATATTTCGGCCTCGGCAAACAGCTGGTCAGGCGCGGCCATGGTGACCTCGCCGGCAAGACCAAACGGCCGGACCCCGCCTCCGATCACACCGACCCGTTTGCCAGCAGCAAGCCTGTTGATATCAGCCTCAAGCGCATCACGGCTGGAGACCACCTGATTGCGCGCCAGTGGCAAATCCCAGTCACGGTATTTCTGCCAGGTTGCATCAGCCCCCTGGCCAGCCCCGTTTGTCAGCACCATCAGCGCCACATCACGCGCCGCAGCTGTCGCCAGAAAATCATGGATACCGTCGACCGGATCCCAGCCAACATTCAACACACCGAACCCGTCAAGGATCAGCGCATCGACATGATCAAGCACATCAACAAGCCTGTCTTTGTGGCGGGTATCTGCCGGCCGCGGTGCCGGCAACCAGGGCCGGATCACCTCATAGACATTGATCAGGTCCTGCATGTCCATTGTGCCCGCAGCCGGTATATCGAATGCGTTCAAATCACTGGCTGAGGCGCTGTCGGCCATCGTTGCCTCCGGTAAAAGACAGATGCAGATCAGGATATGTATCCAGATCCGGTTCAGGATAAAAAGTCCGGTTCAGGTTCAGGACAGCTCAGCAGCAGTGATGAACTGGCCGAATGCCTCGCACCATATCAGGATTGCCGGAAAGGTACCAACATCCACGCCATCCGGCACGGCAATGCTGAAGTTGGTAAAAGCCTTGATCATGCCAATCTCGACCGATTCGGCCTTGATGGCCAGAAATGATGCCTCGTCATCCGCAAAAGACGGGGTCAGATACAGGCGGTAATCAGGGCCGGGCGGTACCTGCCCCTCCAGCCAGATGCGGTCATCACGGATTCGCACGATGCCGTCACCCCAATGGAAAGCGTCCGATCCCGGCAGGTCACGCATGAAGGTGCCGCTGCGCTCTGCGCTTGCCTGCAATTCGATCAGCACATCACTGTCGAGGCCCTTTTCAGCTGTCAGGATCGGCAGAAAATACACCCCCAATCCAAAGCCGATCACCAGCCCGGCAGCAAATTTGGCAGTGCCGAACAAAATGATATGTCGTCGCGCAACATCAAGAAGTGATCCAATCATCGCATGTATCTCCTGCTATTCTGTTAAGGGCGCTAAGATGCGGGCACACATCACTGGTGATTGCGGATGGCATGCCCCTG
>JADHLH010000049.1 GCA_016780765.1 Alphaproteobacteria bacterium
CGATAGCCCATCGCACATTGTTCAGCATCAACGATGAATTTGGCCATCGAGCAATGCATACCGGCCTCGTTCCAGCCAGCCGAATGCCAGATATAGTTGGCCCCGGACATCAGAACCGCCATCAGCGTGGTGGCTGATTCATAGCCGGCCTGCGCGTCCAGTGTCTTGGCCCCGCCAAGCGTATTCGATGTGCGCCATGGCACGTTGTAGTGGCGCGCCATCTGCCCGATCATGAAATTCATCAGACTGATTTCAGGCGTGCCGGCCATCGGTGCGCCCGACTGCATCGATACAGTGGACAGGTAATGCCCGTAAATCGCCGGGCAGCCCTTGCGGATGATCTGGGTATAGGCAAGCGCCGACAGTGCCTCGGCATTCAATTGCGCCACCGTCGGCACGGTCGAGGCCGGTGTGTTCGCCCCGCCCAGCACGAACGGAGAGCACAGTACCGGCTGATTGCGCCGGTTGAAGGCCCGCATCGCCGACAGCATGGTTTCATCCCAGACCAATGGTGAATTGCCATTACAGTTGCCGACCACCACCGGATGTGTTTCCAGATAATCCTCACCAAACAGGATGGCGCACATATCCAGCACATCCTCGGCATTCCTGCCTGATGTCGTCATGCCCATGAAAGTCTTGTCGGAATGGATCATCGATGAATAGGTGATCCGCAGATGCCGGTGTGATACCGGATGGTCCATCGGTTCGACAATGTGGTGCGCTGATGAATGCATGGCCGGCAGCATATGCGACAGCTTGTGGAAGGTGGCCAGATCATCCAGCGTCGGGCTGCGCCGCACATCATCAAGATCACGCAGATAGGGGGCGCCGGTCATCGGCACAAAGATCGAATTGCGCCCGCCAACAGCAACGGTCTTTTCAGGATTGCGCGCGTGCAGGGTGATGGTGGGCGGGATGCTGCTGATCAGGTCGCGCACAAGAGCACGGTCCAGATGCACCGTTTCACCGCGGACATCGCCGCCTGCCCGCCGCCAGTCTTCCAGCGCAATGTCATCGCGGAAGACCACACCAACCTCTTCAAGGATGGACAGCGAGGCATCATCAATCCGTGCGATCTGTTCGTCATCCATCGGCGCAGTGAGTGGCAGCTTGCCGGTCAGATGTGGCAGCATGGCATGATCGGGGCGGGTTCGAATGGCACGGCGTTCACCGCGGCCCCCGCGCCGTGTTGCCGAAGACGTGCTTTCGGTCATGTGTGGCACCCGTCCTTTGCCGGCGATTTACACCAGTCTGCGAGATGTCTGCACCTGTCAGCCTATCGGCTATGCCATCGCATTGAATAATCACAAAGCGACCAGACCTTTCGCGCTGGCGGCACATATCTGCATGGCGGGGTACTATGGTTTCAGGATGCGCGGCCCGATCAGTCGTTATCGGTGAGCCCGGCACCTGCACCAGCAAGGCGTGATTCCGGGGTGGCCGGTGCGTAGGTCCGGTGCGCCAACCTGCCGAGTGTCTCGACACAACCGGCACATTCTGTCTCCAGCCGGCTATGGGTGACCGGCAAAGCTTGTTTCGGCGGGGCGGCCAGGCGGCGCAGGCGGCAAGGGGCAAGTCCGGCGGGCGCGGCATGGGTTGGACCTGCATCATTCTGCCACGACAGACCGTCAAGGATGATCATCCCGCCATCAAGGTTGCTAATAAAGGGCAGCAGCAACAGCGGCGTGCGCACAAGACCGAGACCGATTTCGTCCTGCGCATGCTGCGGGGTAGAAATAACACCGTCGCTGATGGCCGCCCCGGTCAGAAGCGGGCAGCGGCCTGTCTGTTCGTCCTGACGGTGGTTGTTGGCGGCATACCAGCTGAGATAGCTGCACAGGGCAGGCGCACCCGGCAGCCCCCTTGCTTGCAGCCAGACAACGGCGAAGCCGGCATCTTCGGCCAGCCCCCAGGCAAAACCGGCACCGCGTGCGGCCTTGATGGCAAGTGCGCCAGTTTCACCAAGCGACCAGCTCATTGCCTGGCCGTTTCGTCCCTCAACTCAGGATAGACCATATCGTCGGGATCGCAGCGATCCAGCTCGTCCGGGAAGGGCGCGCCCTGATACATGGTGATCCGCAGCCAGCGATCAGAACGAGGATCGAATTTTGTCGCCCCGAAGAAGGACAGCTTGCAGCGCAGCATATCGATCGGTACCATCGCTGCATCAATCGTATTGTCGCGAATTTCGGCATAATCGAGCGGAACTGCCAGCTGCATGCGGCGCGCCATATGGCGATGTTCGGGATGTGCCAGCAGGAACGCGCCAAGTGTCTGGTTGCGGTCAAAGCGCTGCAGATCCTGCTTCATGCGGGCAGCATCACGGCCAGGGCTCAGCGGCTGTTCATAGGGCTCCAGGTCCTCGGCAAAGCGCTCACCAAGGCGGGGCTCAAGCTTCTCCTCGGAGACATACCAGACCCGTGCCTGCGGTCCGTTGCCAGAAAAATCGATACTGTCCGTCCAGTCATAGTCACGTTCAAGAATGGCCAGCGCGGCATCGCATCCCATGCGGCCATCAATGCGGTGCGGCGTTGTTTCATCGGCGGACATGCATCCGGCAAGCCCGTCGATCAGCGCACCATATGGTTCAAAAAGCAGTGATACAACGGCTTCCTGGCCTTCTGGCGACAGATTGTCTTCGGCCCAGCGGTAGAGGCTGTCCCACGGATAGGCATCATCGGCTGTGACGCTGTCAAAGCGCGCGACGATGGCATCAAAATCTGTCTGCAGGGCCGTGATCTTGTCGGTCTGGCGTCCGTCCGCCACCTGCCAGTCGGCAGCGTTCTGCCGCGCCCGGCGGGCCAGACTGCACAGCATCGCGATATCAGTGTCACTGGCAGCGGCAACCGCACGAACGCGTGCCAGTGCTGTTTCCCGCGCGGCAATCCACGCATTGATCAGGCGTGGATGGTTAATCAGGAACGGGGCCATGCCCAGACCGGTCGAATTGCCGACGCCAAGGCAGCGCCGCAATGCAGGGTCCATCCGCACAGCTGTCTGCGGGGCGCGGCTGCTTGCCATATGTTCGGCAAGGTCTATCGAAAAGGTGCGGATCAACCAGACAGCCAGAAGCTCGGGCTGGAATGATCCGGTGAATTCAGGCCTGTTGCCCCAGCAGCTGCGGTCTGCAGCGCCGAATTTACCCGATCCGTAAACAGCTGTTGTGCGGACCAGATAGCCAACGGACTCCAGCATGTCGCGATCTGGCTGCTCGCCAACGCTCAACCGGTCGACCACATGTGAGAACAGACGCACAGATTTGTTGGCGCGTGAGAGCACCATCTCGGTTTCGCTGATCCGGCCAGCTTCCTGACGCGGCACATTGTCAGCCAGCCGGCGGATGGTATCGGCATCAGCCTCGCCATCGCATAATGTGAAGGTGGCGTCCCATGCCTCGGCAATCACCCGGTCCGACCGCTTGTCATCATCCAGCTGATGCGCGAATGCCACCAGCGTGTATGTGTTTTCGGGGCCACGCGCACGATAGGTGGCAACGCCGACACCGTTGGCATCGATATCGAAAACCGGGCGGTCAAAACGCCAGCCATGATCCTTCAGGCGGCGCAGCAATACGCGCATGAAGCTCAGCCGACTTTGATGGAATGACCCCATGCGGGCAAGGCGCATTACTTGTGATGCTGGCCGCAGAGCTGTCTGCGGACAGGGCATATCCGCATCGCGCAATAGCTGGGGTTTGTGCGTGTCGTCCATCATCAATCCGTCATTCGTCCGTTACCAGTCACAGCCTGTTGCGGCGTTACTCTGCCGGGCCAAAGCTGGCATCATAGAAATTCAACCAATTGTCGCCCATGATGCCCGCCACATCGGCTTGTGAAAAGCCCTGCTTGTGCAGTCCGGCGGCGATTGCGTCGAAATGTCTGTTATCCTGAAACCAGGACGGCATGGGCGGGAAGCCGGCATTTGCGGCGCTGCCCTCACCATAATCGATATCTTTGGTCCAGCGGCCGACACGCATCCATTCAACAACCGAATCCGGCTGATCCTGACACAGATCAGACCCGATGCCGATCTGGCTGACGCCCATCAGCTCGGCGGTGCGGGCGATCATCTCGCAAAAGCTGTCCAGCGTGCAGTTGGTGCCGTCCTTCAGATGATGCGGGTAGAGCGAGAAGCCCAGCATCCCGCCACTTTCGCCAAGCGCCTTTAGCACGTCATCCGATTTGTTGCGGCGCGCCGGATGCCAGAATGACGGGTTGGCGTGGGTGATGGCGATCGGGCGGGATGACACCTCTATGGCGTCGAGTGTCGAGCGTTCGGCCGAATGGCTCATATCAATGACCAGCCCCACGCGATTCATCTCGGCGATAACAGCGCGGCCCATGCGGGTGATGCCGGTATCCTCACTCTCATAGCATCCGGTGGCCAGCAGCGACTGGTTGTTATAGGTCAGCTGCATGAAGCGCGCACCCAGCATGTGGCAGATTTCGACAAGCCCGATATCATCCTCGATTGGTGACGGGTTCTGAAAACCGAAGAAAATGGCGGTGCGCCCCTCGGACCGGGCCTGCCGCACATCATCACCTGTCCGGCCGGCAAAAATCAGATTGGAATGGCGCTCAAACCAGCCATTCCATTGTTCCACATTGGCCACCATTTCCCGAAACATTTCGTGATAGGCGATGGTCACATGCACGGCATCAACGCCGCCTTCGCGCATCTGCCGGAAGATCTTTTCCGACCAGTTGCAATATTGCAGACAGTCTATGCGATGCATGTGGGCCTCCTCGCAATGCCTAGTCGACAGCGCCGACCGCGATGTAGGCGGTCTTCGTGCTGGTGAAGAAATCAACGGCATATTGCCCCTGTTCACGCGGACCGTATGAGCTGTCACCGCGGCCACCAAACGGTACATGATAATCAGTGCCGGCCGTCGGCAGGTTGACCATTACGCATCCGGTATCCGCATTGCGGCGGAAGTGATTGGCGCGGGCCAGCGAAGTGGTCATGATTCCGGCGGTCAGCCCGAAGGGTGTGTCATTGACGATATCAAGTGCATCCTGATACGAGCTGGCACGGATGATACAGGCAATCGGGGCAAACATCTCCTCGCGGTTGATCCGCCAGTCATTCCGGGTGCCGGCAATAAGGCACGGGGCCATGTAATAGCCGTCATGTTTCATCGACAGCCGCTCACCGCCGCACAGAACCTCGCCGCCCTCGCTGCTGGCCAGCGCGACATAATCCAGGTTTTCAGACAGCTGGCCTTCACTGACAACCGGCCCGATCTGCGTGCCGTCTTCCAGCGCGTGACCAACCTTCAGAGCGCGGGTGGCCGCCAGCATCTTGTCAGTAAACTGGTCATATACGGCGTCATGCACGATGATCCGCGACGATGCGGTACATTTCTGTCCGGTGCCGCCGAACGCCCCGTTGACAGCACAGGCAACAGCAAGATCGATATCGGCATCATCCATCACCGCCAGCGCGTTTTTTGATCCCATCTCCATCTGCATGCGGGTCATGTTGGTGATGGCGCCGGCAGCAATCCGTCGCCCGGTTTCAACCGACCCGGTAAAGGTGATGGCGTCAATATGCGGGCTGGTGACAAGCGCATCGCCAATGCTGCTGCCAGCGCCCATGACAAGGTTGAACAGGCCGGTCGGCAGGTTTGCCCCGGCAATGATTTCGCTCAGCGCGACGGCAGAAGCCGGCACCAGATTTGCCGGTTTCCAGATCACGGCGTTGCCGAATGCCAGCGCTGGTGCGATTTTCCATACAGCCGTTGCGGTCGGAAAGTTCCATGGGCTGATAACGGCAACAACCCCGACCGGATCGCGGCGCACATCGATCTCTATGTCAGGGCGGACCGAATCGGCATTGTCGCCAATCTGGCGCAACACCTCGGCCGCGTAATAGGTGAAGAATTGTCCGGCGCGATACACCTCGCCGCGCCCTTCCGCGCGTGGCTTGCCTTCTTCGCGGCTGAGAAGTTCACCCAGCTCATCAGCCCGTGCCATCAGGCTGTTGCCGATATGCATCAGCGCTGTCTGGCGGGCCTCAAGACCTGTTCTGGCCCAGATTTTCTGTGCGGCGCGTGCCGATTCAAGAGCGGTTTCAAGCTGGCTGGTGCTGGCCTGCGCATAGCTGCCGATCAGATCGGAAATGTCTGACGGGTTGCGGTTTTCGATCGCGCTGTCGCCATCGACCCATTCACCAGCGATAAAATTCTTGTTCATGGCCTGTCCCTTGCCTGCCGTCTGCGAAATGTTGTGTATTCCGGGGCTGCCAGAAAACCACCTAGCTTTAGTCGAAACAACCTTGTCTGCCTATTCATTCTTTCGCCGGCGTAGCGGCAAGGCCATCACTTATCTGCGCCCCGGCATTATCCAGCGCCGCCGCAAGCCACGTCCATCCGCTGGTTGTGGCGTTGTTCACCAGCAGATAGACAGGCCGGTGAAAAACCGGGGCCCCGGGCAGGATAAACAGGCTGCGCGCGGCCAGTAATGGCGCGGCCAGACGCAGCGGGATATAGGCAGACCCACCATGGCTGCGCAGATGCGACAGCGCCCATTCGGCCCGATTGAAGCTGATATTGGCGGTATCAGCATTGGCATAGGCCGCTGTGTGTTCGCGCGCAAATTCTGCCCCGGCCTCAACAAACACATATTCCGGATCAAAGGTCACCGGCCTGTCAGCGTCGGGTGATACCAGGACCAGCGCCTCATCTGCCAGCCGGATCGTGGTCTGGCTTAAGGCAGCGGAAGGGGCATATCCTAGCGCGATATCGACAAGACCCGAATCGAGCCAGCCGGCGGTTTCTGCAGCGTTGCCTTCCCACACGCTGATCGCAATATCAGGCTGGTGGGCCCGCAACACATCAAACAGGTGAACCCCCGCAGCCGTCCATAAATCGCTGTCACAACCCAAATTGCAGATCACCCCGATATCGGCAGGCAGGGCGACCTCCTGACGCGCCTGGTCCCATAATCCGGACATCGCCTCGGCATAGCGGCGCAGACGCAGCCCGGCGGCGGTTGCTGTTGCACCAGACTTTTGCCGGTTCACCAGACGCTGGCCCAGCGAATCTTCCAGCGCCTGCAGCCGCGCTGTAACAGTCGACTGGGTGACATTCAGACGATCGGCGGCACGCGACAGGCTGCCGGTCTGGATCACGGCCAGAAAGGTCTGCAGGTTGCTGATTTTCATACCATAATCATATATCGGATTATTAAATGATTAACACAGGAAAAATTCATTATTTCAATACAGCTTTTTGTGCAGAATATTCAGATCTAACTGCGGTGACACAGCCTTGAGGGGGAGGGTGCGATGCCAGCTGTAACGGCATACCAGATGCTGATTGACGGGCAGTGGGTCGATGCCAGCGACGGTGCGCGCTATGACAGTGTGGACCCGGCGACCGGCGATGTCTGGGCCAGCATGCCCGAGGCCACGTCTGATGATGTTGACCGTGCCGTGCGTGCGGCAGAGGCAGCAGGCATCAGCGGCAGATGGGCCAGCATGACCCCGACCGAACGCGGCAAATGCCTGCGCCGGCTTGGCGATCTGCTGGCTGATGCGTCCGAGACATTGGGGCGTATCGAAACGCGCGATACCGGCAAGATGTTCAAGGAAACGCGCTGGCAGGCAAAATATATTGCCGAGTATTTCCACTTCTATGCCGGTGCGGCTGACAAGATCGAGGGACGTACCCTGCCGATCGACAAGCCGGATATGTTTGTGTTTACCAACCGTGAACCACTGGGGGTTGTGGCTGCCATTGTGCCATGGAATTCGCAGCTGTTTCTGACCGCTGTGAAGATTGGCCCGGCGCTGGCTGCTGGCAACACGGTGGTGCTGAAGGGGTCCGAATGCAGTGCCGCGCCGATTTTGGAATTTGGCAAGCTGATTGCCGAGGCGGGCATTCCTGACGGGGTGGTGAACATCATCACTGGCCATGGTGACCCGTGCGGCCGTGTCCTGACATCGCACCCCCGTGTGGCGCGTGTTTCCTTTACCGGCGGGCCGGTATCGGCCGGACATGTGATCCGGAACACGGCTGAGAATTTCGCCGAGCTGTCGCTGGAACTTGGCGGCAAGTCACCCTTTATCGTCTTTGATGACGCAGATATAGACAGCGCGGTGAACGGGTCTGTCGCCGGTATTTTTGCGGCCTCGGGACAAAGCTGTGTGGCGGGATCGCGGCTGTATCTGCATGACGCCATCGCCGACAGCTTTCTGGCAAAGATGACCGCGATCGCCAACAGCATCCAGATTGGCGACCCGCAGGCAGAAGACACTCAGATGGGACCGTTATGCACGCCAGCGCAGATCGACCATATCGAAACGCAAGTGGCGCGCGCGGTTGAACAGGGCGGGCGCATTCTTGCCGGCGGACGCCGCGTTGACGGCATGGACGGGCTGTTCTTCCAGCCGACCATCATCGAATGTCCCGACCCGTTAATGGAGATTGTCGATACCGAATTGTTCGGGCCGGTTCTGGCCGTGCTGCGATTCAGTGATGAAGATGACGTGATCGCGCAGGCGAACCGATCCGTACACGGTCTTGCCGCCGGTCTGTTCACCCGTGATTCGGCCCGATCAATGCGTGTGTCGCGGCGTCTTCGTGCCGGCATTGTGTGGGTGAATACCTACCGCGTGATTTCGCCGATTGCCGAGTTCGGGGGCAGCAAGCAGTCCGGCTATGGCCGGGAAAGCGGCATGCAGGCGGTATATGACTATACACGTCCCAAGACGGTATGGATGAACCTCAGCGATGACCCGGTCGCCAACCCGTTTGAACCACGCTGACGCAAAAGAACCGTGCGTTCAGAAAACAGCTTGTTTCTTGAAGAATAGGGAGTGCCATAATGAAATTCCAGCTCGCCATAAATCTGGAGCGCATGTCTCCTGACACCGATATGAACGAGGTACGTGACCACACCCTCGCGATGGTCAAAATGGCCGATCAGGCCGGATTTGAAATTGTCTGGGCAGCGGAACATCACGCTCTGGAAATGACGATTGCGCCGAATCCGTTCCAGCTGCTGACCTGGTGGGCCGGGCATACGCAGCATATCCGCCTCGGATCGGGTGTTGCCAATGCCGCCTACTGGCACCCGATCAGGATCGCCGGTGAGGCCGCAATGCTGGACCTTGTGTCGGGCGGCCGGTTGGAATTCGGCCTTGGGTCAGGGGCCTATCAGCGCGAATTTGACCGCATGCATCCCGGCCTCGAGCAAAAGGAAGGCTATCGATATCTGCAGGAAATGCTGCCGCTGGTGCAACAGCTCTGGCAGGGAGATGTCACCCATGACGGGGCCTTGTGGCAGTTCCCCGCCTCTACCTCCTGTCCCAAACCGCTGCAATCAAGCGTGCCGATCTGGGTTGCCGCGCGTTCGCCCATCACCTTCGACTATGCGGTCGAGAATAATTGCAACATCATGAGCTGGCCTCTGACCATGCCGTTTTCGGAGGTCGAGAAATATCGCGGATTGCTCGATGAGTCAGTGGCAAAGGCCAATGGCAAATGGTCGGGACAGCTGGCGATGATGCGCCATACATCTGTCTATGAGACCGAAAGTGCGCGCGGTGCGGCTCTGAATGCCACGACGCATGTGCTGGGACAGTTCGGCAATCTGATGATGAAGAAGGGCGATGTGGTCAACGGGTTCCCCGATCGCGTGCCGTTTGAACAGCTGGAGGGCATTCTGCGCGTCGATACCGATGCGCTGGAGACTAATCTGATGTTCGGTACACCTGACCAGATCGTGCAAAAGCTGGGCATGTATGCCGATATCGGGGCCGATGCGTTCATCTATTATGCGTCGATGGGCCTTGGCATGGCCGAGCAGCGCCGGTCGATGGAGCTGTTCATCGACAAGGTGATGCCGCATTTCTCTGCGCCGTCCCTGCCAGCCGCTGCCGCAAACTAGACACCAAAGGCCAAGTACCGCAAACCCGTTACGGAGATCATATTATGTCAGCCCGGATCAGGCGCACCATCACGCATCAGCAGACCACATATGAAGAAGGTGGCAAGCCGCTGGACGCGCCAACGCTATTGGTGGCGGCCATCGCGATTATCCACAATCCCTGGCATGGGCGCGGATTTGTTGAAGATTTGAAGCCGGAAATACGCGGGCATGGCGAGCATCTTGGCAAGCTGCTGACCGGGATGATCCTTGATGTGACAGGAGATGCGCTGGAAGGGTATGGCAAGGCATCACTTGTCGGGATCGGCGGCGAGGTAGAGCATGCGCAGGCGATGACGCACACCTTGTGGTTCGGCAACCAGTTTCGCAACGCGGTGAATGCCAAGACCTATCTGGCCTTTGCCAATATGCGGGGCGGACCTGGCTGCCCGCTGGTCATCCCGCTGATGGACAAGCATGACGCAGGGCGGCGTTCGCACTACCAGACCATCCATCTGAATATTCCGGATGCACCGACGGATGACGAGATTGTGGTCGCCCTTGGTGCCTCGGTTGGTGGGCATCCGCATCATCGTATCGGAAACCGTTATGAAGACCTGAAGGATATGGGACACGATGTCGACAACCCGGCTGGCATCTGACATTCCGGCAACTGGCCGCACGGCTGACGGAACGGCGTTTGATATCAGCGGTCCTGATGGCGCGCCGGTGATGGTGCTGATCCACGGGCTTGGGCTGTGTCGCCGTCTGTGGGATCACCATCTGCCGGCGCTGGCGGCGCGCCACCGTGTGCTGCGCTATGATCTCTATGGTCATGGTGACAGCGCACCGCCGCCATTATCCGGGGCATTATGCGGGGTCAGCCTGACTGTCTATGCAGACCAGCTGGCAAGGCTGCTTGATCATCTGGATATCGCCAGCGCGGTCATTGTCGGGTTTTCAATTGGCGGCATGATCAACCGGCGTTTTGCCATGGATTATCCGGGCCGCGCGGCCGCCCTTGTTATTCTGAATTCACCGCATGATCGTGGTCCACAAGCCAAGGAACAGGTAGAGGCACGTGCCGCTGCCGTGCGCGATGAAGGCCGGATGGCAACTATGGATGCGGCGCTGGACCGATGGTTCACGCCGGACTTCCGGCAGGACACGCCGTCTGTCATGCGCCTTGTGCGGGAATGGCGCAAGATTGTGGATCCCGAAAGCTATGCCGCGGCGGCGGCGGTGCTGGCCCACGGGGTGCGCGAGCTGGTGCGCCCGCACCCGCCGATCAGCTGTCTGACGCTGGTGGTCACATGCGAAAATGACACTGGCAGCACACCGTCGATGAGCCGGGCCATCGGCACTGAAATTGACGGTGCAGAGGTGCAGATTATTGGCCGGCTTCAGCATTTGGGACTGATCGAGGAACCGGCAGCTTTCATCGGGCCGATCCTTGCTTTTTGTGAAAGGACAAAGACATGACGAAAACGCCAACCACTCCGTTAGGGGGCAGGATGTCGGGCGGGCAGGCCGCTGTCGAGGCCTTGCGGGCAGAAGGCACGCGCCATGTCTTCGGTCTGATCGGATCAGCTACGATGGAGATGTTTGACGCGTTGTATGATGTGGATGACGTCACCTTCATCGGGGTTCATGATGAACGGACAGGAACGCATATGGCCGATGGCTATGCGCGGGCATCTGGCGGTGCCGGTGTTGTTCTTGCCGGACAGAACGGGCCCGGTGCGACCAATCTTGTGACCGGTCTGGCGCAGGCCAAGGCGGCCTATTCGCCAGTGATATCCATTGCCGGGGCCCTATCCACCGCGCATCAGTATCGCGATGCCTTTCAGGAGGTTGACCAGCAGGCCCTGTTTGCACCGATCACCAAAAAGACCTGGACGGTGCCATCGGCTGACCGCGTGCCGGAAATCTTTCGTGAGGCTTTTCGCACGGCGCTGGCGCCGCGCCGCGGCCCGGTGCAGGTGAATCTGCCGCGTGATGTTCTGGCGGCGCAGGCTGATTTTGCTGACTGGCCGGCACCATCATCCTATCGCCCTGACAGTCTGCCGTCTGCGCATCCTGACCAGATCAAGGCAGCTGCCCAGATGCTGGCCAACGCAGAACGACCGGTCATTCTTGTAGGTGGCGGCATCAAGAACAGTCGCGGTGACGCCGCGGCGCTGGCCCTGGCCGAGGCGCTGAACGCACCGATCATTACATCTCCCGGTCATGGTGATGCTGTACCGTTCGGGCATCCGCTGAATGCTGGCCAGATGGGGCCGCGCGGAAATGCGGTTGCGTCACGTCTGGCCAAGGAAGCGGATGTGATTCTGGCGCTCGGGACACGGCTTGGTTTCAATTCGACCTTCTACAGCTATGACAATATCAACCGTGATGCCAGCATCATTCAGGTGGAGCTGGAGCCAACAGCCATCGGCCGCTTCTTCCCGGTTGAGATCGGTATCTGGGGTGATGCACCCGAAACAGCGCGCCAGCTTACGGCCACGCTGGACAGCCTGCAACGGCGGGCAGCGGCTGATGGCTGGACCGATGCTTTCAAGACTGAACGCACGGCCTTTCTGGCAGCGCGCGATGCCGATGCGGTTGACGGAGACCCGATCCAGCCATCAGGCCTGTTCAAAGCCCTGCGGGCTGTGATGCCGGCCGATGTGGCCATGACATTTGATGCGGGAACCTTGTGTCTGCAAGGCACCGATGCCTTTGCATTGCCTGGGCCGCGCAGCCTGTTCTCGCCGCTGGATTTCGGGCTTGTGGGCTTTTCCTTTGCCGCCGGGCTGGGGGTAAAGCTTGCGATGCCGGACCGGCCGGTTGTCAGCATGATGGGTGATGGCGGTTTCGGCATGACAGTCTCCGAGCTTAGCACCGCAGTTGATCACAAGATCAACACCGTCACGATCGTCATGAATAACGGATGCTGGGGGGCAGAAAAGGCCTATCAGCGGGACTTCTTCAATGGCAGATATGTTGGTGCAGATGTATCCAGCCCGCCTTTTGACAAGCTGGCCGAGCTATATGGCGCGGCGGGTTTCCATGTCGACAAGCTGGCTGATGTTGGCGGCGCGGTAGAGGCGGCGCTGGCCAGCAATCGCCCGGCGGTGGTGAATGTCGCGGTCGATCCGTCAGCGCTTTACAGCTTTCGCCGGGACAGCTTCAAACATCGGGGAGGCTGAGTGATGCTGACACGTCTTGCCATTTTTCAGGGGCGGGTCCTTGAGGGGCAGGAAGCGGCGATGCGCGCCTATGTCGAGGAGGTGCTGGCCCCATTATGGCGGCAGTTCGACGGGGCAGAGGATGTACGCGTCATGTTTGCTGTTGAACAGGATGATGGCGGCCCGGATATTCCGTTGATCCTGGCCATTACCTATCCCGACCGGGCGGCGATGGCGCGCGCGCTGGACAGTCCGGCCCGCTATGAGTCGCGAGATTTGCTGCCAGCCTTCTTTGCCACCTATCTGGATGGCAGCCTGCATCACTATCTGATGGATACCGACGCATCCGCCTGAGCTGGATGTGGCCCTGAGCTGGATGTGGCCCTGAGCTGGATGTGACCCTGAGCTGGATGTGACCCGGTGTTTGGCGTTGATCCGTCAGGCCGGGCCGGCGCATGAAAAAGGCCCGCCACAAGGGCGGGCCGGATGATGTTTTATACACCGCAGTTCAACTTACCGCAGTTCAACTTACCGCTGTCTGGCTTGCCGCCGGACGATGCTGCTACTTATAGCGTGGCGTGCCCTTGCCACGGTCAGGGCGGGCCATGGCCGTGATGGCAGCGTTCATTTCAATCTTGCCAATTGTCTGCCCGTCCTCATCCACTACAGCCCCGGATTCCTTGCCGGCCGCAGCCAGCGCCTGCAGCGCATCTTCAAGCGCTGTATTGGCCGGCATTTTCGGGCCGGACACGCGGCCTGCCTTTGACATGACCGAGCGCACTTCGATCACCCGGCCACGGTTGATGTCCTTGATGAAGTCCGAGATATAGTCATCCGCTGGCCGCATGATGATGTCCTGCGGATCGCCCTGCTGGATCACTTCACCATCGCGCAGAATCGAGATCTGGTCACCAATGCGCAGCGCTTCGTCAAGGTCGTGCGTGATGAACACAATGGTCTTGTGAAGTTCCTGCTGCAAATCCAGAAGAATGTCCTGCATGTCTGTCCGGATCAGCGGATCAAGCGCAGAGAACGCCTCATCCATCAGCAAGATCGGGGCATCGGTTGCCAGGGCGCGGGCCAGACCGACACGCTATTGCATACCGCCCGACAGCTGGGCCGGAAAGTGATTCTCAAACCCGCCAAGGCCGACCCGGTCAATCCAGCGCTGGGCGCGCTCGGTTGCCTCAGCCTCGGCTATGCCCTGAATGGTCAGGCCATAGGCGGCGTTCTGGGCCACAGTGCGGTGCGGCAGAAGCGCGAACTTCTGGAACACCATCGACAGCTTGTTGCGGCGGAATTCGCGAAGATCATCCGGCGACATGGCCAGAACATCATCACCATCCACAATCATCTGGCCCTCGGTTGGTTCGATCAACCGGTTGATATGACGGATAAGTGTCGATTTGCCGGAACCCGACAAGCCCATGATGACCTGAATGCGCTTTTCCGGGATATCGATATTGATATCGCGAAGGCCAAGCACATGTCCGTGATCATCAAGAAGGGTTTGTTTTGTTGCCCCGTTACGGACATGGTTCATCGCCGCGCCAGGGTTGTTCCCGAACACCTTGTAAAGGTTGCTGATCTTGATCTTGATGTTATCAGCCATGATCGACCCCCTGACGGTGCGCCTGCAGGCGGCGACCATATTCCTGTGACACGCGGTCAAAAATGATGGCCAGTGTCACGATGGCAAGACCGTTCAGAAGCCCAAGTGCAAGATACTGGTTGGAAATCGCGCGCAGAACTGGCAGGCCAAGACCCTTCACCCCGATCATCGATGCAATCACCACCATGGCCAGCGACATCATGATTGTCTGGTTCACGCCGGCAAAAATATTCGGCAGGGCCAGGGGTATCT
>JADHLH010000005.1 GCA_016780765.1 Alphaproteobacteria bacterium
AACTCTCTACAGTAGGTCACACAGTAGGTCACGGAGACCCATTGACTGTTTGTTTTCTTCTGTGAAAATGGCAGAAACGCTTACTCAGGGTAGAGTGTTGGTTCAGGAGAGGGGCGCCAGTCCCGTCGCCCGCTCCAGATCACCCAGGTGGCTTCAGATCCTGATGCGGGCCGAACTTTGGCCAGATACCGGAAATAATGCACAAAAAAAGGCGGGGCACCCCCCGCCTTTCCGATTTTTCAGAGACAGATCAGCAGGCGCTCACAGCCCGCTTGGCAATCTCACAAACAAGATGCGCGCGATAATCGCCAGAGGCGTGGATATCGCTGATCATGTCATCCGCATCCGTGCCGACACCATCCAGCGCACCCGCACTGAAACTGCCGTTCAGTGCCGATTCCATCGCGTCATGGCGAAACACACCATCACTGCCGGCACCCGTTACAGCCACACGGGTCGCACCACTGCTGCTGGCAACGAACACACCAACCATGGCATAACGCGATGCCGGATTGGGGAACTTCACATAGGCAGCTTTGTCAGCCTTTGGAAAGCTGATCGCGGTGATCATCTCATCCTCATCAAGCGCTGTCTCGAACATGCCGGTGAAGAAATCATCAGCAGCAATATCACGCTTGTTGGTGTGGACGGTACCGCCCAGCCCCAGAACCGCCGACGGATAACAGGCAGACGGGTCGTTATTGGCCACCGAACCGCCCATGGTGCCGCGGTTGCGGACCTGACGATCGCCGATACCGCCTGCAAGTGCAGCCAGTGCCGGAATGGCGGATTGCACAACAGCCGATTCGGCGACATCTACATGCCGCGTCATCGCACCGATCTTGATGGCATCACCTGTATCTTCGATACCGGCAAGGCCGCAATCAGCAAGATCGACCAGTGTGTCAGGGCTGGCAAGACGTTGCTTCATGGTTGGCAGCAAGGTCATGCCACCGGCCAGCAGCTGGCCGCCATCGGCCAGCTTTGAAACGGCATCGTCGGATCCCGATGCTCTCACATAGTTAGTATTATGCATGGTAAGCCCCCCTTATTCTGCGGCTTGTGCCCGGGCGTCATTAATGGCGCGCCAGACTTTTTCCGGTGTTGCCGGCATTTCGATATCGGTCACACCAAGCTCGGCAAGTGCATCCACAACAGCGTTGATTACCGCAGGTGGTGACCCGATTGCGCCGACCTCACCACACCCTTTCACGCCAAGTGTATTATGCGTGCAAAGTGTGGATTGTTGTCCAACCTTGAAGTTTGGCATATTGTCAGCGCGAGGCATGGTGTAGTCCATGTAAGACCCCGACACCAGCTGGCCATTTTCATCATAGACACAGTTTTCAAGCAGTGCCTGGCCAATGCCCTGGGCAAGGCCACCATGAATCTGGCCTTCGACGATCATCGGGTTGATGACGCGTCCGACATCATCCACGGCGGCAAAATTGACCACTTCAACAACACCTGTTGTTGGATCAATCTCGACTTCGCAGATATGCGTGCCACCCGGGTAGGTGAAGTTGGTCGGATCATAGAATGCCTTTTCATCCAGTCCCGGCTCAAGTTCCTCATGCGGGAAATTGTGCGGCACATAGGCTGCAAGTGCGACCTCGCCAAACGCCATAGACTTGTCGGTACCGGCAACGGTGAAGCTGCCATTCTCGAAAGTCACATCAGCTTCTGAGGCTTCCATGATATGCGCGGCAATCTTCTTTGCCTTGTCGATCACCTTGTCCATTGCACGAACAATGGCCTCACCACCAACGGCAAGTGAGCGCGAACCATAGGTGCCCATTCCGAACGGGATGTTGCCTGTATCGCCATGGCTGATTTCGATCTGGTCGATATCAATGCCAAGCCGTTCAACCACAAGCTGGGCAAACGTCGTCTCATGGCCCTGACCATGGCTGTGCGATCCGGTGAAGATTGTGACCGAGCCGGTTGGATGGACGCGCACTTCAGCACATTCAAACAATCCGGCGCGTGCACCAAGTGATCCGACAACCGCAGATGGTGCAATGCCGCAGGCCTCAACATAGGTCGAATAGCCGATACCACGGTATTTGCCTTTCTTTGCGGATTCCGCACGGCGGGCCTCAATGCCGTCGACATCTGCCATTTTCATGGCCGAGTCCAGTGTCGCCCCATAGTCGCCTGAATCATACTGCAACGCGACAGGTGTCTGGTATGGGAACGCATCCGGCTGGATAAAGTTCTTCCGGCGGATGTCGGTCTGGCTCATGCCCATTTCACGTGCTGCGCGGTCAACAAGCCTTTCCAGAAGATAGGTTGCTTCGGGACGGCCAGCGCCACGATATGCATCCACAGGCACCGTGTTGGTGAAGATGGCTTTCACGTTGCAGTGAATGGCCGGGGTTGTGTAAACACCGGCCAGCAGCGTGGCATAGAGATAGGTTGGAACCGCGGTCGCGAAGGTCGACAGGTAAGCACCCATATTGGCAAGTGTTTCTACTTTCAGTGCCAGGAAATTACCATCAGCATCCATTGCCAACTTGGCCTTGGTGATGTGATCGCGGCCATGCGCATCTGACAGGAATGCCTCGCTTCGGCCTGACGTCCATTTCACCGGGCGCCGCACCTGCTGTGATGCCCAGGTCACGATTGCCTCTTCGGCATAGTGGTAGATTTTTGATCCAAAACCACCACCAACATCCGGTGCGACAACCCGCAGCTTATGCTCGGGAATTGACAGCACGAAGGCACCCATCAGCAATCTTATGACATGCGGATTCTGCGATGTGGTGTAGAGAGTATAGCTGTCATGCGCACGGTCGTAGTCACCAATCGCCGCACGCGTTTCCATCGGGTTTGGCACCAACCGGTTATTGCGGATATCCATTTCCGTAACATGATGGGCGCTGGCCAAAATGGCGTCGATCTCGTCTGGATCGCCAATGTCCCAGTCATAGACAACATTGCTGTCCAGATCGCTATGCACCAGAGTATCGCCCTTGAGAGCGCTGCGCATATCCACCATGGCCGGCAGTGAATCATAGGTTACGTTGATCATCTCGGCCGCGTCCTGCGCTTGCTGCAGGCTCTCGGCAATCACCACAGCAATCTGGTCACCAACATAGCGGACAACACCCTTTGCCAGAGGCGGATGTGCCGGTTCACGCATCGGTGTGCCATCGGTTGAATCAACCTGCCAACCGCAAGGAATGGAGCCAACGTCCATGTCATCGCCAGTGAAGATGGCAACAACGCCATCAGCTGATTTGGCGGCTGTGGTATCAACCGAGATTTTGGCATGCGCCTGATTCGAGCGCAGCATATATGCATAGGTCTGACCCGAACGATTAATGTCGTCCGTATAGCGACCCTGGCCCGTCAGGAAACGAAAATCTTCCTTGCGCTTGACCGATGAACCAATTCCGTTTGCATTCTGTCCGTCTGGCATCTTTAACCTCCCATATTTTGAGCAGCGGCTTGCACGGACTTCACAATGTTGTGGTAGCCGGTACAGCGGCAAATATTGCCTTCAAGCCCTTCACGGACCTCCTGCTCGCTTGGATTTGAATTCTTGTTCACGAGCTCAATGGCACTCATCACCATGCCCGGGGTGCAATAGCCGCACTGCAGGCCGTGATTTTCGTGAAATGCCTGTTGCATCGGATGCATGGTGTCACCGTCAGCGATCCCTTCGATGGTCGTGACATCTGCACCATCGGCCATGGCGGCAAGCATAGTGCAGGACTTTACAGATTCCCCGTTCACATGCACCACACATGCACCGCACTGGCTGGTATCACAGCCAACATGCGTGCCGGTCAGGCTCATTGTTTCGCGGATGAAGCTGACGAGAAGCGTGTTATCAGGCACATCTGCACTGACAACTTTCCCATTCAGGTTGAGACTTACGGTCGTCATTGGTTCCTCCTCATATAGGTACCTCTTCATTGAAGCGAGTCGATCAACGCTCACAACTCGGGTACACTTGATCATCGTCACGCGAAACAAACATCATGTAAACAGGTTAATCTGCCGCCAGTACGGCGGTGGTGGTGGCAAATTGTCACAATATCAGCAGATTGCCAGCGTGTAGGGTGATTCGGTCACAGAGCAAAACGCCCTGCTGCCAACGGTCAGGAGACGGGTTATGATACCAGCAACAGTTGCATCCTTGAGCGAATCGATGGCTGCGCAGGATTATGTGCTGTCAGAAGGACTTGCCGTGAGCCTGTTTCTGGCGCTGCGGCGATCACGTCCACTGTTTCTGGAAGGCGAGGCCGGTGTGGGCAAGACCGAGGTTGCAAAGACCCTGGCTGCGTTGCTGGACCGTCATCTGATCAGGCTACAATGTTATGAGGGGCTGGACATCAACGCGGCTGCCTATGAATGGAACTATGCGCGCCAGATGATGCAGATCCAGAGTGCCGGTCAGGGCAAACTGGAAAGCGCTGACCTGTTCACTGAGGACAACTTGATCGAACGCCCGCTTCTTGAAGCGCTGCGAGAGGATGTGCGTGGCGCACCCGTGTTGCTGATTGACGAGCTGGACCGCGCTGATGAGGCTTTCGAAGCCTATCTGCTGGAAATCTTGTCGGACTGGCAGATCACAATCCCCGAATTTGGCACGGTGGCCGCCGCAACGCCGCCAATCGTCATCATCACATCCAACCGTACTCGTGAAATACATGATGCGCTGAAGCGGCGCTGCTTTTATCACTGGGTCGATTACCCGTCATTGGATGATGAACTCGGCATCCTGCAACGCAAGGCACCTGAAGCGAGTGTCGAGCTGAGCCAGCAAGTGGTGCAATTTGTCCAGCGCCTGCGTGATGAGAAGCTGTTCAAGGCCCCGGGTGTTGCCGAAACCATCGATTGGGCGCAGGCACTTGTCGAACTGGACTGTGTCGCCGTTGACCCGACAACAGCTGATTCCACTATGGGCGTATTGCTGAAATATCAGGATGATATCGCCCGTGTCCGTGGCAGTGTCGCCGCCAAGCTGCTTGCCGAGGTGCAGATCGAGCTTGTTGGCTATCAGCGCAAATGACCGGTCAGGGTGTAGACACATCGGCTGGGCTGAACGGGGGTCAGCAAGATTATCGCGGTGAAAAGCTTGCTGATAACATCGCACATTTTGTGCGGATGCTACGCCGCGCTGGTCTGAAAATCGGCCCGGCAACAGTGCTTGACTGTGTGGCGGCGGGCACCTCTGTCGATCTTGGCAGTCAGACAGAATTCTACCACGCGCTGGCAAGCTGTGTGGTCAAGCGCCCCGAAGACAGGCAGTTGTTCGAACAGGCATTCTACAGCTTCTGGCGCAATCCTGACTTCAGTGAAAAAATGCGCGAAATGATCACGCCAACATTGGGCACTGATGCCGCGCCAACCGGCGAGGATGACCCGCTTCTGCGCCGCGTTGATGAAGCCATGCAGCCAGACCGGGACGAATCCCCGCCACGTCCTGAACCAGAAGAGGAACGCATCGAAGTCGATGCCGCATTGGCGTGGTCAGACGATGAAAAGCTGCAGGAAATGGATTTTCAGATGATGTCGGCAGCCGAAATCAGCGAAGCTGAAAAGGCAATCGACAGGCTGGTGCTGCCAGTACCCTCACGTCCGTCGCGGCGGACAGCAGCAGCGCATGGCAGTGGACAGATGTCATTGAAGCGGACCCTGCGGTGCATGGCACGTCAGGCGGGGCTGCCAATTCCAGTTTTCGAACAGCAGCAGACAAAGCCGCGACCGGTTGTTGTCATTTGCGATATATCGGGGTCGATGGAACGCTATTCCCGCATGTTGCTGCGCTTCACCCACGCGCTGACACAGCGGCGGCGACGCGTACACAGTTTTCTGTTCGGCACGCAATTGACCCATATTTCACACGAAATGCGCGATCGCGATCCGGATGCCGCAATGCAGGCCATTTCCAGCTATGTAAAGGACTGGTCCGGCGGCACGCGTATCACCAGTGCGATTGCCGATTTTAACATGAACTGGTCGCGGCGGGTCCTTGGTCAGGGCGCAGTGGTGTTGTTGATCACTGATGGTCTGGACCGCGACCCTGACGGCGCGTTGGCGCATGAAATGGACCGGCTTCGCAAATCCTGTCACCGGCTGATCTGGCTGAACCCGCTGTTGCGCTTTGACGGGTTTGAGCCCAAAAGCGAGGGTGTGCAGAAAATACTGCCGCATGTAGATTCTTTTGTTCCAATTCATTCGCTGGCGTCGATAGGACAGCTGGCAGACATACTCAGCGCCAGCATGAACAGCGGGTGGCGGGACAAGTCTATGGCCGGCTGGATGGACCGCCTGTATGATATCCAGCACGAGGCAAGCATGCTCAATACTGACATATCACAAACCGGCGCACCCCGGCCCGGATCATTGAATCCCGAAGGGAGCGCCTGATGAATACCGGCCTTGCACCTGATGGCCCGCTGACCGCACAGGTTACGAATGCCGCGCTTGTCGGGAAGGCGGCAGACTGGCTTGCAGGCGGCCATCGGCTGGCACTTGCCTTTGTCATGCAGACATGGGGGTCATCGCCGCGACCAGCCGGCAGCTTGATGCTGGTGCGTGAGGATATGGCGGTTGAGGGATCGGTGTCGGGCGGCTGTATCGAGGGGGCCGTGATCGAGGCGGCATTGATCGCGCTGGAGACCGGCACCGGCCAGCGCCTTGACTTCGGTGTTGCTGACGAAACCGCATGGGAGGTTGGCCTGTCCTGCGGCGGGAAGATTGCTGTTCTCGTCACACCGGTTGCCGGCGGGGGGCTGCCTGCCGCCAGTCTGAAATCGATGGCGGCTGATATTGCTGCGCGCCGCCCGGTGGCGATCAGCTTTGATCCAACGACCGGTGCGCTGCTCGAAACAGGTGACGCCGGCAGCGATACCGGATCAGCCCAGAACAGAGATTTATCTGGACGCCAGTCAGGTCTGTCGGATGACAGATCATGCTTTGAATTCATCGAAATGCCGCCGCGCCGGATGATTGTGGTTGGCGGCGTCCACATCACACAGTTTCTGGCACCAATGGCACAGGCCGCCGGCTATGACGTTATCGTCATTGACCCGCGTGAGGTATTTGTCACAGATGCGCGCTTCCCCGGCATTACCTGCTTTGGTGGCTGGCCGGATGAAGTGATGCCCGATTTGGGTCTTGATGAACGGACGGCAATTGTCACCTTGACGCATGATCCCAAAATTGACGATCCCGGCCTGCAATCCGCTTTGGTGAGCCCGGTGTTCTACATTGGATGCCTCGGGTCGCGGCGCACGCATGCGGCGCGATGTGACCGGCTGCAGGAGGCTGGTTTCAACGAGGCTGACTTGCAGCGCCTGCACGGACCGGCCGGCCTTGATATTGGCGCGAAGACGCCGGCCGAAATTGCGGTGTCGATCCTTGCCGAGATGATCATCGTCGAACGCCGGGGCGGTAGCTGATTATGGAGTTCGGTCCGGTTCCGTTGGCAGAATGCGAAGGGGCAATCCTTGCGCATGCCGTCTTCCTTGGTGATAGCCGTATTCGCAAAGGAACGCGGCTGACAGCTGATGATATCGACCGGTTGCGGGCCGCTGGCAAGACATCGCTTATCGTGGCGCGGCTGAAGGCAGGCGATGTCGACGAGGACAGTGCTGCTGACCGCCTTGCCGTGCAGCTGATGCCGCCAGCGGTGCGTCTTTCAAAAGCATCGACAGGGCGCGTCAATATATATGCTGTGGGCCGTGGCATCGTGCGCTTTGACCGGGACCGGCTTAAGGCAATCAATGTGATCAATGAAGGGATCACCCTTGCCTGTGTCCAGCATAACCAGCTGGTCGAGGATGGCGACATGATCGCCACGCTGAAAATCATTCCCTACAGCGTTCCTGAAACAGCACTTGCAGCGGTGCTGGTGGCAAGTGGTGACACACCGGTATTGGAATTTCACCGTTTGACAGCGCGCCCCTTTGCCCTGATCCAGACGCGTATCGACGGCATGAAGACCTCAATTCTTGCGGGCACGGAAAAGGTCACAAAGCAGCGGCTGAACCAGCTTGGGTGCGCACTGGTCGACAGCCGTGATGTGCCGCATGACAGCGCTGCGGTGGCCGCGGCGATTGCGGCGGCCCGCGACAATGGTGCCGAAGCCATTTTGGTCTGTGGTGCCTCGGCAATCAGCGATCGGCGCGATGTCGTGCCGGCGGCGGTTGTGGATGCCGGCGGGGTGGTGGACAGAATCGGTCTGCCGGCAGACCCCGGAAATCTTCTGATGTCTGCCCGCATAGGCACCATGCCGGTGATCGGCATGCCGGGATGCGCGCGCTCTCCCCGGCTGAATGGCTTTGACTGGGTGTTGCATCTGGTGCTGGCAGGAATCCCGCTTGCTGATGACGAGCTTGCCGATATGGCAATCGGCGGGTTGCTGATGGAAATCGCCTCACGCCCGTTGCCGCGCAAGATGGTGGAAAGACGGCAGCCCGACGGGGTGGATATTGCCGGCATATTGCTGGCAGCCGGCATGTCGCGGCGAATGGGCAGCCGCAACAAACTGCTTGTCGATATCGACGGGGTGCCGATGGTCAGGCGTGCAGCGCAAGCGATGCGTGATGGTGGGATTGAAGATCTTGTTGTGGTAACCGGACATGACGCTGACAAGGTTGAGGCAGCGCTCGATGGTCTGGCGGTCAGGTTCGTCCATAATCCAGATTTTGCGACGGGACAGGCCGGATCGGTTGCCAGCGGCATTGCCAGCCTGCCCGCACACGTGTCAGGTGCGCTGATTGCGCTTGGGGACATGCCCTATGTGACGGTTGATCTGATTGCGGAAATGGTGCGCGATCACGCAAGGCTGGATGATCATGACGCGCGCATTTCCTTTCCTGTACATGATGGTCGCCGCGGTAATCCCGTATTGTGGGGGTGCCGCTTTTTTGAGGCACTGAAGGGGCTGAGCGGGGATATTGGCGGGCGTGAGATACTGGCCAAACATGCCGGCGCCGTTAACAGCATCACTTGGCGCGATGACAGCATCCACCGTGACATCGACAGCAAAGAGGATATGGCCGGCTAGACTGATGTGCCGGGCTGATTGATGTGCCGGGCTGATTGGACATGTCCGGGTGCCGGCCTGAGACTGACAATGTCCATTTTTCATACAGCTGTCATCGTCCATCAGGGGTTGAACAGACGCGTGGTTAGGGCTATATCGGCGATGATCAAAGACATACCAGACGACTCCGCACCTTTATGGTTGTCCCGTTGCCCTCCCATGGGCGGACATGGCCTGCCTTCGCGGACACAATTCTCACAGGAGCTCAAACAATGAAGCTTTCCAATTTTTCAGGTAAAACAGTCGCAGTCATGGTGGCCAGCGGTTTTGATGAGGACCTGTTCATTGCCATTCAGCGTGCAATGATGTCGGTCAACGCCAAGCTCCGCATTGTGTCGCGCGAGGCCGGACTGACCAATGCCTGGAATGGAAGCAGCTGGGGCATGTCTTATCCTGCCGATGCCACATTGTCGACGACGCTCGCAATCGACTATGACGCGCTGATTATCCCGACGGGCGAACGCCATTTCACTACATTGTCGGGCGAGGCGCATGCCAAGCGGATCATCCGTGCCTTTACGCGTGAAAACATGCCGGTACTGACGATTGGTGACGGCACACAGCTTCTGGATCTTGTCGACATTGCGGCACCCGCTATCGCCAAGGATACCGGTGTCGGTGTTGAGGGGACGCTTGTTGTTGCCACCAAGGACGCTTTCGAGGCTGGACTGGAGGCCTTAAACGAGGCCATTCTCGGTGACGGTGAAAGTGTTGCCGCCTAGGTAAGGCTGCCGGATGTGGTGTGGCGCAGCGAAAGTCGCGTCGCCGCAGCATGACAGGAAAAACTCTGGTGTCTTCTTCTTTTGAACAGGCTCTGCCATCACCTTGCGTTTCGGTCTGCCAGATCGATCCGGTGACTGGTAATTGCCTCGGTTGTCATCGCACCCGTAGTGAAATCGCTGCGTGGCGGGATATGTCCGCCGATGCGCAGCGTGACCTGCTTGATGATCTGCGTCAGCGCCGACAGGATGCCACTGGCGTCAGGCGGCGCCCGACACGGCGGCGCGCCTGATTTGGTCAGGCCACAATAACAGCAGGCAGGATATTGACCGCCCGCAATGGAATGACAGCCCAGACTATGAATACATCCCGACTTAACACCATCCTTGAGACAACAGGTTGGGTCCTTGCTGACGGCGCCACCGGCACCAACCTGTTTCAAGCCGGCCTTCAAACAGGCTATCCCCCCGAATTATGGAATGTTGAGCGGCCAGAGGATATTACCGCGCTGCACACCTCGTTCATTGATGCTGGCTCACAACTGATCCTGACCAATTCGTTTGGTGGTACGGCGCATCGGCTGCGGCTTCATGCAGCGCAGGACCGGGTTGGTGAGCTGAATCTGGCGGCGGCGAAACTGGCCTGCCATGCGGCTGATAGCGGCCGTGACAGGCATGGACACGAGATTGTTGTCGCCGGATCAATCGGCCCAACCGGCGAGCTGTTCGCACCGATGGGCGCGCTGGATCACACTGATGCGCTGGCTGCCTTTACCGAACAGGCCGAAGAGCTGGCTGCTGGCGGTGTTGATCTGTTGTGGATTGAGACGATGTCATCACTCGAAGAAGTAAGTGCGGCAATAGAAGCAGCTTCGGCTGTTGGCCTGCCTGCTGCATCCTGCATGACATTTGATACGGCGGCACGCTCGATGATGGGGGTCACCCCGGCTGACTTTGCCAGCCAGTCAATCAGCTTCGGCGCTGATTATGTAGGGGCAAACTGCGGTATTGGGCCGGCCGAATTGCTGCATTCGGTGTCCGGGATCATGGCCACCGCCAGCGTACCGGTAATCGCCAAGGGCAATTGCGGCATTCCCGCCTATCTGGATGGCGCGATCCATTATCACGGCACCCCTGAATTGATGGCAGACTACGCCTGCCTTGCGCGCGATGCCGGGGTCCGGATCATTGGTGGATGTTGCGGAACGACCCCCGATCACGTGGCGGCGATGCGCGCCGCGCTGGTATCGACACCGCAGCGTCCGTTCGATCAGGGCCGCGTTGATGCGGCATTGGGAACGGCATGGAAGGACCTGGCGAACACCACCGATCACAATGATGGAAAATGGACCGGCGGACGCCGCCGTTCACGCCGCCGCCAAGACATCTGACCTTGCCTGACAAGCCGGGTGCGGAAGCCAGTTGCGGAAGCCCGGCATTATTTGCATACTGCGCGCGATTTCGGGCCGGATGGCCGCTACCCTGACCCTTGTCCAAGCTGGAGTTTCTATAATGCACGCCTTCCGCTCACACACCTGTGGCGCGCTGACCGAAGCGCATGTTGGCCAGACCGTGCGCCTGTCCGGCTGGATCAATCGCAAGCGTGACCATGGCCAGCTGGTTTTTGTTGATCTGCGCGATCATTACGGGCTGACACAATGCGTGGCAGATTCCTCCGATGATACATTCGCTGCGGTCGAGGTGACGCGGCTTGAATCGGTGGTGACCATCACCGGCACGGTGTTGAAGCGCAGTGACGAGACGATCAACACCGCATTGCCAACCGGCCACATCGAGGTGCGTATCGAATCCTTCGATGTGCAATCCGCAGCAGACACCCTGCCTTTGCAGGTCAATTCGGATACGGATTCTGGCGAGGAAACGCGCCTGCGCTATCGCTATCTTGATCTGCGCCGGACGCGTCCGCATGACAATATCATGCTGCGTGCCAGCATCATCCAGTCCATCCGGGCGCGCATGGTGGCGCAGGATTTTACCGAATTTCAGACACCGATCCTGACAGCATCATCCCCCGAAGGCGCGCGTGATTTTCTGGTTCCGGCGCGCCTGCACCCCGGCAAGTTCTATGCCCTGCCGCAGGCACCACAACAATTCAAACAGCTGGTCATGGTGTCGGGTTTTGACCGCTATTTCCAGATTGCGCCCTGCTTCCGCGACGAAGACAGCCGGGCCGATCGCAGCCCGGGTGAATTCTACCAGCTCGACCTTGAGATGAGCTTTGTTGAACAGCAGGACGTATTTGATGCGGTGGAACCGGTCATCCGCGGCGTGTTTGAAGAATTTTCCGACAAGGCGGTGGATCAGGAATTCGTCCATATCCCCTTTGCTGACTCAATGCTGAAATACGGCAATGACAAGCCCGATTTGCGGATCCCGATCGAGATTTGCGACGTTACCGATATCTTCCGCGGGTCAGGCTTTTCAATCTTTGCCAAGGCTGTTGATAACGGGTCTGTGGTGCGCGCTGTGCCGGGTCCCAAATGTGGCAGCCGTGCTATTGCTGACAGGATGAACAGCTGGGCCCAGTCCGAAGGTGCGCCGGGGATGGGCTATATCATCTATGGTGAGGGTGAGGCACGTGGACCGGTGGCCAAAGCGCTGGGACCGGAAAAGGCCGAGGAAATCAGACAGGCAACCGGTGTTGGTGATGGCGATGCGGTGTTCTTTGCCTGCGCTGCCGAATCTGATGCTGCGACACTGGCTGGCCGCGCGCGGGTCCGCATTGGCGAGGAGCAGGGTCTGATCGATCCTGACGTATTCAGATTTGCCTGGATTGTCGATTTTCCGATGTTCGAACGCGATGAGACAACCGGCAGGATTGATTTCTCGCACAACCCCTTTTCCATGCCGCAGGGCGGGTTGAAGGCGCTGGAAGAACAAGACCCGCTGACAATCAATGCCTGGCAGTATGATCTGGTTTGCAACGGGGTCGAGCTGTCATCAGGTGCGATCAGGAATCATCTGCCCGAGGTGATGTACAAGGCTTTCGAGATTGCCGGTTATGACGCCAGCGTTGTCGATGAGAAGTTCCCGGCGATGATCAATGCGTTCCGGTTTGGCGCCCCGCCGCACGGTGGTATTGCGCCCGGCATTGACCGCATCGTGATGCTGATTGCCGATGAGCCAAATATTCGTGAGATCATTCTGTTCCCGATGAACGGCAAGGCTGAGGATTTGATGATGGCCGCGCCGTCATCGGTTGATGATGCCGCGCTTGCCGAACTGCATATCCGCCGCGCGCCAGTTCCCAAAAAGACCTGACAGCCGGCCTGACGGCAAGCCTGCTCAGGCAGGGAACCGGTGCACTGTCCAGAGCGTCAGGCCCAGCAGAACAACTGCACCGGCCTGGTGCAAACCACCCAGCGATACTGGCACGCCCTGCAACAGCACGGTGATGCCCAGCCCGAACTGGACCAGCACCATCATCATGGCCAGCATGCCCGGAAGGCGGCTGGTGTGATGGCGCATGGCGCGCAGGCCGAATGCCAGAACTGTCAGCATCGCCAGCACCGCAATCCAGCGATGATGAAACTGCGCCGAGGCCGGGTTCTCAAAGGCATCCATGACGCCGTCATCGCCATATTCCACCGGTACCAGACCGCTGCCCATCAACGGATATTCATTATAGAGAAGGCCGGCATCCATTCCGGCGACCAATGCGCCGGCAAGAATGGTCACGGCAACAACCGTCAGCGCACCAAACCCTAGCCCGCGCGGCAATCCTGCCCGTCCGTGGCGGATATCAAGGGCGGTCCATATCAGCGCTGAAAAGATCACAAGCGCCATGCCGAGATGTGTTGCCAGCCTGTATTGTGATACGGTGGCATCATCTGACAGCCCTGATTTTACCATCCACCAGCCGATCACCCCCTGTGTACCACCAAGCACAAGCAGCAGCAGCAGCCGGCCACCGAAGCCGTTCGGGACCCGCTTGGTCAGCATCAGGAACAACAGTGGTCCGACAAACGCAACACCCAGAAGCCGTCCCCACAATCGGTGGAAATATTCCCAGAAGAAAATCTGTTTGAAGCCGGCCATGTCCATGCCGAAATTGAAGGATTCATATTCTGGCGAGGCAATGTAAAGCGCGTAGACACGCTCCCACTCGGCTTCTGTCAGCGGTGGCAATGTTCCCATCAAGGGACGCCATTCGACCATCGACAGCCCGCTGCCGGTCAGGCGCGTAATACCGCCAATCACAACCATGATGGCCACCAGCAAGGCCATCGCCAGCAACCACCAGAACGCAAGATTGTCGGTCCGCTTCGCCATCGGCGCGCGGTTTGCAACCTCGCTTGCAGACATATATGACAACATCGTGGTTCCCCGAAACATGCGCGTGAGACGGCCCTCATCCGCAGAGGCGGTATAGCAAGCAGGACCCCGGCTTGCAAATCGTCAGAAATGCCGCATCACGCAGATTTCTGTCGCCGGTACATCTGGCGGGCACCGTGCCTGGCCATGCGCCACACCGGTGAAGTCAAATCGCGAAAAATGACGTAATCGGGCAAAGTTTTCATCGCAGGCATAGACCAGCAGGAAACGCTTTTTCTGATAGCGGGTTTCCCCCTTGCTTTCCTGTTGGACGCCCATAGCCTCACATCTGACAGTTGTTCCTGCAGGCGAATTGATGCGTGTGTCCATGATCCTGTATGCCGAGACAAAACAGCCAGACAACAAAACAGACAGATAAGGGCATAAGATCAGATGGTTCAGCGCTTTCCTATATTTTTGGACCTTGGCAGTGCCGTGCCGCTTGTTGTCGGCGCCGACCATGGTCTTGCGGCCAAAATCCGTCTTCTTGCCGGGTTCGCGCCAGTGGTCGATCTTGTTACCGGGATGGACTTGACGCCCGGTGAATTGCGCCACCCTCAGATGCGTCATATTACTGGCATCGCATTGCAGGCCGCTGACAGCCTGTTTCGTGGGCGTCCGCTGATCATCATCGAAACAGGGGATCAGGCATTAAACATGCGCCTGGCAACCATCGCCCGCGACGCAGGTATACCGGTGAATGTTCCTGACTGTCCGCACCTCTGCAGTTTTTATCTCGGGGCGATTGTTGAACGTGATCTGGTAACGGTGGCAATTTCCACAAGCGGGTTTTCGCCAGTACTTGCGCAGCGGCTTCGCGCACGGCTTGAGGATATGCTGCCGACGGGATATGGTCGGCTTGCCACGTATCTAAATCGTATCCGGCATCGGCTTCGCCATCTTCCGGCAGCCAGACGGCGCGGCCTTCAGCATCAGATCATCGAGAGTGATATCGGTGCACGAATCATCGATGGTGATTCCGTGCAAGCCGACAGCTGGGTGATTGCAAGGCTGACCACACAGCCGGCCAGCGGGTGTGGCAGGTTGCGTGTGATTGAGTCTGGCCATGATGATCCGGATCATCTGCCACGACCTGCCGCCGAGGCGATCCGCAATGCAGATGTGATCATCCATCCGCAAGGCAGGCCGCCAGCCATGTTGTCGATAGCCCGCCGCGAGGTGGAGCTTCTGGCTGCCGCGCCAAAAGCGCGGCGCAAACTGGCTGATGAGCGGCTCGCCAGAGGTCTTGATGTGGTGATCCTGACCAATGACGGAATAGACCGTACCGCCAGAGCGGGGATATCGGCATGAGTGTTGTGACGTTTACTGCCAACAGGCTGGAGTCCGGATCGGTTGTCTGGCTGACCCATGATCTGTCCTGGACCGAGGATGTGCGACTTGCCGGAAAGTTCGATGATGAGGCGATCATTGCCGCGCGCGATATCGTCAATACCGCCGAACAATCCGATGAGATTGTCGCCGCTTATGAGGTTGCGGTGGATACGGGCGGCGAGGCATCGGCACGCGAGATGATCCGTGCTGCGCAAGGCCCCAGCATCCTGCCACCAACTGATAGCCGGGTAAATGAGGTGTTGCCAACGGGTGCAAGGGCGATGCTCACGGTACCATCAATCTATCATTATGATTCCTTTGACCGGCGGTTTGTTGCCATGCGTGCGGCGCAGTTTCGCGATCAGGTTGAACGCCGTCTTCGAGGTGACCTTACCGAGGATGAATTCAAGCCGCTGCGCTTGCAAAACGGTCTGTATCTGCAGCTGCACGCCTATATGTTGCGCGTTGCCATTCCTTATGGGGTATTGTCCAGCCATCAGATGCGTGGGCTGGCGGGGATTGCGCGCGATTTCGACCGCGGATTTGGTCATTTCACCACCCGCCAGAACATCCAGTTCAACTGGATCAAACTTGTTGAAGCACCTGACATTCTGGACAGACTTGCCAGTTTTGACATGCATGCCATCCAGACATCGGGGAATTGCATCCGCAATGTGACCTCTGACCCGCTGGCCGGGGCGGCACATGATGAAGTGCAGGATCCGCGTATCTGGGCCGAAATCATTCGCCAATGGTCGACGCTGCACCCTGAATTTGCCTTTCTGCCGCGCAAATTCAAGATTGCCATTTCAGCCGGGGCCGAGGACCGGGCAGCAACAGCCTTCCATGATATCGGCCTGCGCCTTGCGCTGAGCAGAAATGGTGAGACCGGTTTTCGCGTGTTTGTTGGCGGTGGTCAGGGGCGCACGCCGCGGGTGGCGCGCAAGCTGGCCCACTTCATTCCTGCACGGCACTTGCTGTCCTATCTGGAATCTATCATGCGGGTCTATAACGCCGCTGGTCGCCGCGATAACATCTACAAGGCACGGATCAAAATTCTTGTCGATGACATGGGAATCGAAAGTTTTGGCGAGGCGGTGAATAATGAATGGCAGGTGACAAAGGACACCACAATTGATCTGCCTTTGTCCGAATATCGACGCATCGCCGGTTACTTCGCCCCGGCTGATTTGCCTGCTGCTGCATCGGCCAGGGCGGCGCGTGATAATCCGGCATTTGCCCGCTGGTATCGTAGCAATGTCATGCCGCATCACACACAAGGCTATGCCAATGTCAGCCTGTCGCTGAAATCTGCCGGCAGGCCGCCCGGTGATGCCGCGGCGTCGGAAATGGAGGTGATGGCGGCACTGGCTGAAACATATGGTCGTGGTGAATTGCGTGTCACCTATACGCAGAACATCATCATCCCGCATGTGCGGTGCGATCAACTGACCGCGCTGTTCGAAGACGCGCTGAAAGCTGGGCTTGCCGGGGCTGAGGAAGGGCTGATCAGCGATATGATTGCCTGCCCGGGGCTGGATTATTGCAATCTTGCCAATGCCAGGTCACTGCCGCTTGCCGAGAAGATTTTTCAGCGCTTTCCCGATCCTGACCGGCGGGCCGAAATCGGAAAGTTGCGATTGAACATTTCGGGCTGCATCAATGCCTGCGGGCATCATCATGCCGCCGATATCGGTATTCTGGGCGTGAACAAGAAGGGTGTGGAACATTACCAGATTTCGCTTGGTGGGCGCGCCGACGAGGCGGCGGCCATTGGCCGGATCATCGGACCTTCTTTTGCCGAGGATGAGGTGCCGGCAGTGATCGAGGAAATTGTGAATGTCTATCTGGCTGGCAGAGAGAGGGATGAACGCTTTGCTGATCATCTGCTTCGCGTCGGGCTGACGCCGTTCAAACAGGCTGTCTATGGCGATGACTGAACCGCACCGACACAGCGTCTGGTTCGACCTGCAAAGCGGCAGACCGGCACGCGCTGGCCAGCGCACCAACGCCCTAGAGGCAAGCGGGTCACTGGCTGATCTGGCTGATCTGCCAACCGACGGTGCGGGAAGGCTGCAGCCACCTGTCAGTATATACTTTGCCTCTTTTTCCGATGGCCGCGGCTTTACTCTGGCGCGCCATCTTCGTGAGATAGTTGGCTATCGTGACAAGCTTCTGGCCTGCGGTCACCTGATTCCCGATCAGGCTGATTATCTGCGCCGGTGCGGGTTCACCCATGTTGAGATTGACAGGATAACCGAGACCCAATGGCGGCGCTCTCTGGCCCTGTCACCACCACCGATGCAACGCGTATTGTCAACGCCCGCAAGCCGCAGCGCGACACCCTAACCCCTTGTCCCGCGGCACACACGCCGCTATGTGTGTGTCTGCATGTGCTGTGTCACTGCAGCGCAAGCCCTTGTTCCGGAACAAACGGCATAACCCACCCCTAGACCTAACGGCGATACTGTCATGGCTGATATCCAGAAGACCGACATCATTATTATCGGTGCAGGCCCGTGCGGCCTGTTTGCGGTGTTCGAGCTGGGACTTCTGGACCTGCGCTGTCACCTTGTCGATATTCTGGACAAGCCCGGCGGCCAGTGCGCTGAGCTGTATCCGGAAAAGCCGATCTATGACATTCCTGCGCTGCCTGTTTGTACCGGACAGGAACTGACCGACAGGTTGATGGAACAGATCGCGCCGTTCGAGCCGGTCTTTCATTATGGGCAGATGGCCGAGGCGCTGGAAAAGCGTGAAGATGGCAGCTGGTTGCTGACGACCAATGAAGGCACGCATATTACCGCCCCCGTGGTTGTGATTGCAGCCGGCGGCGGATCGTTCGTTCCAAAGCGGCCGCCACTTACCGATCTGGATGCGTTCGAGGCCAGCGGCGCGGTGCAATATGCGGTGCGTCAGCGCGACAAGCTGGCGGGGAAGAGGCTGGTGATTGCCGGCGGCGGTGATTCGGCCCTCGACTGGACTGTGAACCTTGTTGATATTGCCGAATCGGTGACACTGGTGCATCGGCGCGATGATTTTCGCGCCGCACCGGATACGGTTGCCAAGATGCGGGCACTTGTTGATGCCGGTCGCGTGACCTTGCATATTGGCCAGCTGAAAGGCCTCGAGGGCAATGATGGTGCCTTGCAGAATGTGTTGGTGCAGCAGGCTGGCGGCGATGCGCCGGACGCGCTGGCTGCTGATGTCTTGCTGCCATTTTATGGGCTGACGATGAAGCTGGGCCCGATTGCCGATTTCGGGCTCAATCTTGAGGAGAACCTGATACCGGTAGATACCGAGCGTTTCGAGACATCGGAGCCGTCAATTTTTGCGATTGGTGATATCAATCACTACCCCGGCAAGCTCAAGCTTATCCTGTCGGGATTTCACGAGGCCGCGCTGATGTCGCACGCCGCCCATGGTATCGTCCATCCCGACAAAAAGATCCGCTTCCAGTACACGACCTCGTCTTCATCACTGCAGCAAAAGCTGGGTGTTGCCTAGGACGCATCCACCTCTATCTTTTTTTAGCTATCTGCTTGACATTGCTGGGCCTTGGGCCCAATTAACCGGTGTGCGAATTGGCACTCGCTGTCAGTGAGTGCCAGCACGTTAAATTGCAACTCAACTGGAGGAGAAAGAGGCATGAAATTCAGGCCCCTTCACGACCGTGTGCTGGTTCAGCGTTTGGAATCGGAAGAAAAGACCGCTGGCGGCATTATCATTCCTGACACGGCCAAGGAAAAGCCCATGGAGGGCAAGGTTGTTGCTGTTGGCGCAGGTGCGCGTGACGAGCAAGGCAAGGTACAGCCGCTCGACGTCAAGGCTGGCGACAGCATCCTGTTTGGCAAATGGTCGGGAACCGAAGTCAAGATCGACGGTCATGATTATCTGATCATGAAAGAATCCGACATCATGGGAATCATCGACTGATTTCCCGCTCTTTATCGTCTTGACTGAACTCTAATAGAAGGATGAAACACAATGGCTGCCAAGGAAGTCAAATTCGGCTCTGACGCCAGAACCCGCATGCTTGAAGGCGTTGATACGCTGGCGAATGCCGTAAAGGTAACCCTCGGTCCCAAGGGCCGTAACGTCGTTCTCGAAAAGTCTTTTGGCGCACCGCGCATCACCAAGGACGGTGTTACCGTTGCCAAAGACATCGAGCTGAAGGACAAGTTCCAGAACATGGGCGCACAGATGGTGCGTGAAGTGGCCTCGAAGGCCAATGATGTTGCCGGTGACGGCACCACCACTGCCACCGTTCTGGCCCAGTCGATTGCTCAGGAAGGCGCGCGCGCCGTTGCTGCCGGCATGAACCCGATGGATCTGAAGCGCGGCATCGACATGTCTGTTGAAGCCGTCGTCGCATACCTGGAAGCGCGTTCGAAGAAAATCTCCACCTCTGACGAGGTTGCGCAGGTTGGCACCATCTCGGCGAATGGCGAAGAAGAAATCGGCAAGATGATTGCCGAGGCCATGGAGCGTGTGGGCAACGAAGGTGTGATCACTGTCGAGGAAGCAAAGAGCCTCGATACTGAGCTTGATGTTGTTGAAGGCATGCAGTTCGACCGCGGTTATCTGTCACCTTACTTCGTGACCGACGCTGACAAGATGCGCGCTACACTGGAAGACCCGTATATCCTGCTGCACGAGAAGAAGCTCTCGAACCTGCAGGACATGCTGCCGATCCTTGAAAAGGTTGTGCAGTCAGGTCGTCCGCTGCTGATCATTGCCGAAGACATCGAAGGTGAGGCTCTGGCCACACTCGTCGTCAACCGCCTGCGTGGCGGTCTGAAGGTTGCCGCGGTGAAGGCGCCTGGCTTTGGTGACCGTCGCAAGGCAATGCTGGAAGATCTTGCGATCCTGACCAAAGGCACCGTGATCTCAGAGGAAGTCGGCATTTCGCTCGACGGCATGACCCTTGAGATGCTCGGTTCGGCCAAGCGCGTCGAGATCACCAAGGATGAAACAACCATCGTAGACGGTATCGGTGAAAAGGCCGAGATCGAGGCTCGTTGTAACCAGATCCGCGCACAGGCCGAAGACACATCTTCGGACTATGATCGTGAAAAGCTGCAGGAGCGTCTTGCAAAGCTGGCCGGCGGTGTTGCCGTCATTCGTGTTGGTGGTGCAACCGAGGTTGAGGTCAAGGAACGCAAGGACCGCGTCGATGATGCCATGCATGCTACACGTGCGGCTGTCGAGGAAGGCATCGTCCCTGGCGGCGGTGTGGCCCTCGTCAAGGCGATCAGCGCACTTGACGGTCTGAGTCCGGCAAACCGGGATCAGGAAGTCGGTGTCGAAATCGTGCGCCGTGCCCTGCAGGCCCCGGCCCGCAACATCGCTGAAAACGCTGGTGCTGAAGGTTCAGTCATCGTTGGCAAGCTGATGGAAAGCAGCAAGGAAAATGAAGGTTATGATGCCGTATCCGGTACCTTTACCGACATGGTCAAGGCTGGTGTGATCGACCCGACAAAAGTTGTCCGCTCGTCGCTGCAGAATGCAGCATCGGTGGCAGCGCTGCTGATCACTACCGAAGCCATGGTTGCCGACAAGCAAGAGCCGAAGGAAGCTGCGCCAGCGGCCCCTGATATGGGCGGCATGGGCGGTATGGGTGGTATGGGCTTCTAGCCCCACCCCTTGTCATGAAAAATGTCAGGCCGGAGGGATATACCCTCCGGCCTTTTTTGTTTTCGGGATCAGGCGGCAGGTGCATATGGTCTTTTCGCGTCAGTTGTCTTTTCAATCGTGATCTGTGCCTGGGTGGCTTTATGCCGCGCAAGCCGGATGAGTGACGTTATGCTGCCTTCCAACGCCAGCTCAAGCCGTTCGGCCGCCAGCTGACGCAGCAATATGTCAATTGTCGGCTCCAGCACTATTTCATTCCGTTCCCAGCGGCCGACCGACTGTGTGTCGCGATTCACTAATTCAGCCAGCTCGCTCTGGGTCATCCCCATTTCGGTTCTGAGGAATCGAATTTCCTGGCCATTCAAGGTTCCTGACTGATTGATGCGCCCTTCGGCAATTGCCTTGTGCAGCATGCCGACAGACTGGATGCACACGACGGGTTCGCCATCGTGATCCTCTGACACAAAGTTTGCGTTACGGATAATGACATTGTCCAATCCGCACTCTGTGTAATGGTAATCAGCAATTGCCATTTGATCGCTCCAGTTTATATGTTGAAAGATGGGTCACCCGTCGCTGTCCCGCCAAAAGACTGTGACAAATTTTATCGACCTGTCTGAAAAATCTGGAATGACAACAACAGCAATTGTTCTGTTGTTTGAATTTGGCGTTTTGCCTTCCATCCGGTACTTCCAAAGTCCGGATACCGAAGATTCAGTGCCTTCCGCGTATACATACCCGGTACGAAGAAGATGCTTGATGTCGGAAGATATTATATCCCGTTCGTTCAGCTGTTTTTTGTAATGGTCGGTTGTCCACCAGTTTGCATTGTCATCACTTGCAAGTGTCCGGATTTTTTCTGTGGCCACGCTGGGTGTCAAGGACTGCTTCACATCTGTTCTCGCTTGTTTTGTCGAGATCGAAAACAGATGCCAGCTACGTTTAACCCACCAATCTCTCTAGTTGACCTATCATGATGATAGATTTAGATGCAATCATTATTGATGTCAACAAAGCTGGTCGTGGCAGATTTTACTGATCCTTCAAAAATTCTCCAGTGATGCGCACGGCATCGGCAAGGCCGACGCGTTCAATCGGTGCGTCTGGCGGAAAGGCGCTTGTCAGCCGTGTCGGCAGACGGCTGTCCAGCATCACGAAAACGCCGCGGTCGGTGGCGCGCCGGATCAGTCGGCCAAATGCCTGTCGCAGTTTCAGGCGGGCCACCCGGTCCACCCACGCTTCGCGTCCCTGCCATTCGGCGCGCGCCTTGAACAGAATGTCGGCCCGCGGCCATGGCATGCGGTCAAAGATAATCAGGCGCAGCGCTTCGCCCGGCACATCAATCCCGTCGCGCACAGCATCGGTTCCCAACAGGCATGAATGCGGCTCCTCGCGAAAAATCTGCAACAGGGTTTGCAGATTCATCCGGTCAACATGCTGGGCATAGAGCGGCAGACCTTCGGCTTCCAGACGCTTCACCAGTTCGGGATGGGTGGCGCGCAACCGGCGAATGGCCGTAAACAGACCCAGCCCGCCACCACCCGCTGCGACCATCAGCGCGGCCATGGCCGCGGTGGTGGCTTGCGGGCGTTCGCGTTCGATATCATTGACGATCAGAATGCGGGTCTGGTCAGCATAATTGAAAGGTGAGTCAAAGGCTGCCCGCATCGCCGCATGCTCAAGATGGGCTGCCCCTGTCATCACCAGCGCTGACTCCCACGGATTTGGCTGTGATGACCCTGCCTGTGTGGCTTCAGGCGGGGATTCTTTTGCCTTGCTGCCGGATGCTGGCAGCAACGGGTCTCGCAAGGTTGCCGAGGTGATGGCAACGCCGTGTGACGGTTCCAGTACCATGCTGGCGAAGGGCACGGTCGGGTCCAGCCAGTGACGGGCAAGCCCCACATCACGGTCGCTGCCATCGATCCGGTCGATCTGCATCCAGTCGACAAAGCCGTCGGCCGGTCCTTTCACCGTGCTGTCGAGCAGCGCCTGCCAGCCAGATACAGGGCCCGCAGCGCGCAATTCCAGCCCGCGAATGGCACCCTCAAGGCGTGCCCGCTCGGTGCTTTCCAATGTGTCGGCATTGTCATCAAGAATCGATTTCAGACGCGCCGCCAGTGCGCGTAGCGGCACGCCAAGCCGTGACAGGGATTCGGCAAGCGGTGCGGCGGCATCGGCCACATCGCTGGCAGCCGGATGCAGATGCGCCTGCAAATCATAGGGGCTGGCGCTGTCCTCAACGCGGGCATAGAGCGAGTGTCGCACGGTCATGAAGAAACGTTCTGCCGGGCCCAGTGGTTGTGCAGCACTGATCCGTTTCTGCCAGCCCTGACCGGGCAGATCGCGCGCTGCCTCAAGGGCTGCTTCCAGATCAGCAAGGGCTGCCGGATCATCGGCAATCAGATCTTCCAGCCGGCGGCGCAGCCCACGGGCCCGGCCGCGTCGTCCGTCCTCGGCCCCGCGAATCCAATGGCGCAGTTCGGCGCTTTCCTGTGCGCTGAGATAAAGCGAAAAGGCGCTGTCCGCGGCATCAAACACATGATGCCCCTCATCAAAGACATAGCGGGTGGGACGTCGCCGGTCGCTGCTGGCATCGCCGGGCGGCGCATAGGCTGCATTGACCATGACCAGCGCGTGATTGCTGATCACGATGTCGGCACGCTTTGACCGGCGCACTGACTTTTCCACAAAACAGCGATTGTAATGCGCACAGGCGCTGTGAATACATTCGCCGCGCCGGTCGGCCAGCCCGACAGTCTGCGGTCGACCAACCAGATCCGTCAGCCAGGCCGGGAAGGTCGGGCCTGTCAAATCGCCGTCGCCAGTGGCCCCGGCCCAACGCGCCATCAGACCCAGTGCCGTGCCGCGGCGCGGGGCACCGCCCAGATTGCCAAGGGCTTCCTCAAGATTGAGAAGACAGAGATAATTCTCGCGGCCTTTGCGAATCACCACCTTGCGCGCCCATTCCGCCGGATCGGGATAGAGACGGGTCAATTCCGATGCCACCTGATGCTGCAGCGTGCGGGTGTAAGTTGAAATCCACACCGCCGCCCCGTTCTTTTCTGCCCACAAGGTGGCCGGTGCCAGATATCCAAGAGTTTTGCCGGTTCCGGTGCCTGCTTCGGCAAGCACCATGGCAGGAGCCGGGCCGGCATCGGGCATATCGAAACCGGTGGCAAGCGCCGCCGCATAATCAGCTTGTGTGCTGCGCATCTCTGAATGGCTGCCCAGCATGCTAGCAAGGCGTTCACGCGCCGCTTCGGGCAATACGGGATTGGTGCCGGGCGGGGCGGTCGGGGTAAAGTCGGTATATTCGGCAAGGCGCGAGAAGATGGCCGCCTGCCGCCCGTCTGGCGGGCCGGGGCGCGGCATCGGCAGACCAAGATGGGCCAGAATGACCGGTCCCCACGGCCATCCTGAAACGGTCATCATGGTGGCAATGGCACCAGCCTCGCGGCGCGCGGCAGGGGCGGCGTCAGCCAGCTCGTCCAGCAGCATGAACGCGGCACGCGGTAACAGCGCTGCCATATCTTCACCCGATTGCGGCACCGCAAGGCCAAGCTGGGCCGCAAGCCCGCGCGGTGTCGGCAGACAAAAACGGGCCGGCCTTGCAAAGGCAAACAACTCCATCACGTCAAGGCAGACCTTGATCTCGGTGTTGGCACGGGCCTCGCTCCAGCGGCGGTGACACAGCACAACCACACCAGATTGCAGCCGCGTGGCGGCTGTCTCGCGCCTGATATCTGATATCTCGCCCGCCTCTGAAATCCAGATCAGCCGCGTACCTGATGGATAGAACACCGGTGCGGCATGAAGATCGGGAACGGTAATGACCTCGCCAAGGGCCAGACCATTGCTCGTGACCGGGCCATTGTCAGAGAACTGGCCATTGTCGCCGGAAGGACCGTTTGCGGGCGGCGCAGGGTCTGGTCGCGGCGGATCATGCGGGGGATTCTGCATGCGATATGATATAGCGGCAATTCGGGGTGTCATCCAGACAGGAATGCCGCCCGGGCCAAAATGACCTATGGCCTATTGCTTGCCTAGATTTCCGTTTTGCGGCATAGATACGCGCGCTGCGTCAGGGCGGCACGCATCCATGACAGACCGGGGGCCTTTGGCCATGACCAAGACTTCAGCCGAAATGCAAGACATCGCCAGCCGTGCAAAGGCATGGACCTTTGCCGAGGCCCGCGATCTTGCTAAACGGGTCGAGGCGTCTGGTGGCAATGGCGAGGTGCTGTTTGAAACCGGTTATGGGCCGTCTGGTCTGCCGCATATCGGCACCTTTGGCGAGGTGGTGCGCACCACCATGGTACGTCACGCCTATGAAGTGCTGACCGGCGCAAAAACCCGTCTTGTGTGCTTTTCTGACGATATGGACGGGCTGCGCAAGGTGCCGGACAATATCCCCAATGGCGAGGCGCTGCGCCCCTATCTGGGCATGCCGTTGACGGCTGTGAAAGATCCGTTCGGAACGCATTCATCCTTTGGTGCGCATAATAATGCCCGGCTGCAGGCCTTTCTGGATTCCTTCGGGTTTGAATATGAATTCATCAGTGCGACCGACTGTTACAAGGCGGGCCAGTTTGATGATGGCCTGCGCGCGCTGTTGGCCCGTTATGACGCCATTATGAACATTATGCTGCCAACTCTGGGACCGGAACGCCGCGAGACCTACAGCCCGTTCTTTCCGGTATGTCCGGACAGCGGACAGGTGCTGCAGGCCAAGGTGATTGCCACCCATCCCGAGCGTGATGCCATCACCTATCTGCATCCTGAAACTGGTGCCGAGATCGAAAGTTCGGTTCTGGGCGGGGCGTGCAAGCTGCAATGGAAAGCCGACTGGGCCATGCGCTGGTTCGTGCTGGGCGTCGATTACGAAATGGCAGGAAAAGATCTGATCGATTCGGTGCGTCAGTCCTCGAAAATCTGTCGCGCCCTTGGCGGAAATCCGCCGAGCGGCATTTCATATGAGTTGTTTCTGGATGCGGCGGGCGAAAAGATATCCAAGTCAAAGGGCAACGGGTTGAGCGTCGAGGAATGGCTGCGTTATGGCAGTCCGGAATCGCTGTCACTGTTCATGTATGCCCAGCCAAGACGCGCCAAGCGCCTGCATTTTGATGTCATCCCCAAGACGGTCGATGAATATTACCAGCATCGCGCCAAGGCGAGTGACCAGTCTCTGGAAGATGTGCTGGAAAACCCGGCATGGCATATCCATGGGACTGTGCCGTCTGCCGACAGCCTGCCTGTCAGCTATTCACTGCTGTTGAATCTAGCCTCTGTCTGTCTTGCTGAAACCCCCGATATCGTCTGGCGCTATGTCAGCGATTATGTGCCGGGGGTCAGCCCGCAGACGCATCCGGAACTGGACCGGATGATCGGCTATGCGGTGAACTACTATCAGGACCGCGTTCGGCCCAACAAAATCTACCGTCAGCCGGAAACCGATGAGGCAGCGCATATTGCCGCCCTGATAGAGGCGATCGAAGGGCTGGACCCGGATGCCGATGCAGAGGCGATCCAGTCGGCTGTGTATGCCACTGGCAAGGCGGCAGGATATGAAAATCTGCGCGGCTGGTTCCAGTGTCTTTATGAGGTGTTGCTTGGTCAGTCGGAAGGGCCGCGCATGGGATCGTTCTTTGCACTGTATGGACGCGCGCAGTCCGTTGCGTTGATGCGCAAGGCACTTGATGGCGGCCTGGCTGAAAATAAAATGGCAGATGGTGAGGTTGTGGCTTGATCTGGCGACTGGCTGCAGCCGCAGCGCGTCTGCTGCCCCCCGAAGCCGCGCACCGCGCCGCTGTCGCCGTGTTGCATCGCGGCATTGGTCCGGCCCCTTTACTTCCCGAAATGCCGGTAAGTCTTGCCGGCATGAAATTCAGCAACCCGCTTGGTCTGGCTGCCGGATTTGACAAGGATGCGGCCTGTCCTGCCGGGGCGATGCAGCTGGGGTTCGGTCATGTCGAGGTCGGGACAATCACCCCTTATGCACAGCCGGGCAATGCCCGCCCGCGGGTGTTTCGCCTGCCAGAAGACCGGGCGGTGATCAACCGCTATGGATTCAATAGCGCGGGTATGGCGGCGGCAGCGCGCAATCTGCAGACGATGCAAGACCTGCCGGGTGTGTTGGGGATCAATGTCGGGGCGAACAAGACAAGCCAGACCCCGACCGAGGATTATCGCTGCGCCGTTGCCTGTCTTGCCCCTTATGCCGATTATATTACGCTCAACATCTCGTCACCGAACACGCCGGGCCTGCGTGACTTGCAGACGGACGCGAATCTGCAGGCATTGATCAAGGCCGGTCGTGCCGGGCTTACCGATGCTGATTGCCAGCGGCCACTTTTCATCAAGCTGGCACCTGATCTGGAAGAGGCTGATATCGAGGCTATTTGCGCGCGCGCTGTTGCTGACCGGATTGACGGGCTGATCGCCACCAACACCACGATATTGCGGCCAGACAGCCTGCGATCGGCGCATCGCAAGGAACAGGGCGGCCTGTCAGGTGCGCCGCTGTTTGCCATGTCGACCGATGTACTGGCAATGATGCATCGCTATCTTGGTGACAAGGGACCGGCCCTGATCGGTGCTGGTGGTGTTTCCAGCGGCGCACAGGCCTATGCCAAGATTCTGGCAGGTGCCAGTCTTGTCCAGCTTTACACCGCATTGGCGCTTCAGGGGCCGGATGCGCCGGCCAGGGTGATCCGCGAGCTTGATGCGTTGATGCGGGCTGATGGTTGCCGGTCAGTGGCATCCGCCACCGGAAAGATGACCGCCCCCGGCGCCGCTATCGACCATGCGCTTCGTCTTGCGCAAAGCGCCTGATAGCAAGCTGAAGAACAGGCAATGGCCCAGTTGGCGACGGCGGTGATTCAAGCGTACCGCTTTGCTGCTTGCTGACGATATCGGGATCAACAAAGGGCGGTGTATTGATCTGTCCCAGAAGCCTGAAATAGGCCAGCACTATCAACCGCGCTGACGAGGCCATGCTTGAGCTGCGGCGGACGCCTTCAATCATATTACAAAAGGCATCCAGCGTTACGTCCTCGCGATGGAGCATGGAATCAATACAGTCCCATACATAAGCTTCCAGCACGATGGTGGTCCGGCGATCGCCAACCCGGACATTTCGTTTCATGCGCCGACCGGTTGAGGCCGGGTTAGGGCGCGGGGTGCTGCCTTGACGAAAATCTGGTGCACGGGCAACTATATGTCGATTTGTCATGTGGCTTACCTATCCTTTCGATCAATGCAGAATAGACCTAAAGGTTTAATTTTTCGCTAAACCGCAAACCGGGGCCATTCACCGGTTTGCAGCCAAAACAGGCTTGACCTGTCAGGGTCACTGGCCTATACCCACGCTTCATTCGTTAAGCGGCACCGCAGATTCGGCATATCCGTCGTATCAGAACGAACACATGAATTATCAGACACAGGGGAGCCACCATTATGGCCAAACGCTGTCAGATCACAGGAAAGACCGTTATGTCTGGCAATAATGTCAGCCACGCGAACAACCGTACGCGTCGTCGCTTCTTGCCCAATTTGCAGTCCGCTACCATGCACAGCGAGGCCCTTGGCCGCCGTGTCAGCCTGCGCCTGTCAACAAGCGCCATGCGCACTATTGAAAAACACGGTGGTCTGGATGCGTTCCTGATGCAGGCGCGCAATGCCGAACTGGCTGTTGAGGCGCAGCAGCTGAAACGCCAGATCATGGCCGCTCAGAGCGCTGAATAAATCCTGTTTGACCAGACAGGCTTGACCTGTGGCAGAGATGCCGCACAGGTCACGAAAAAACCCCGCTTGATGGCGGGGTTTTTCATATGCGGCTTCAGGCAATGCCGCCTTCGTCTAGCCCATTGGTCAGGCGACGCGGTTGCGCCTGTTGGCATCCTCATCAAACAGGTCGGTCAGCTGCCCGACAACCGCACCGCCCAGCTGGTCCACATCGGTGATCGTCACGGCACGCCGGTAATAGCGGGTGACATCATGGCCAATGCCGATCGCCAGCAGTTCAACTGGCGAACGGTTTTCGATATAGCCGATCACCTCACGCAGATGCTTTTCAAGATAGCTGCCGCTGTTGACTGACAGTGTCGAATCATCGACCGGGGCACCGTCAGAAATAACCAGCATAATCCGCCGGTCCTCGGTACGGGCCAGCAGTCTTTCATGCGCCCACATCAGCGCTTCGCCATCGATGTTTTCCTTCAGAATGCCTTCACGCAGCATCAGGCCCAGTGATTTGCGGGCGCGCCGCCATGGGGCATCTGCTGGCTTGTAGATGATGTGCCGCAGATCGTTCAGCCGCCCGGGCTGCGGCGGTTTGCCAGCCTGCTGCCATGCTTCACGCGACTGTCCGCCTTTCCATGCGCGCGTCGTAAAGCCCAGAATTTCAACCTTCACGCCGCAGCGCTCCAGCGTGCGTGCCAGAATATCGGCGGTCACCGCAGAGATGGTGATGGGGCGTCCCCGCATTGACCCCGAATTATCCAGCAGCAGCGTCACCACTGTGTCACGGAACTTTGTGTCCTGCTCCATCTTGTAGGAAAGCGGGCTGAGCGGCTGGGTAACAACGCGGTGCAGCCGGCCAGCATCAAGAATGCCTTCTTCCAGATCGAAATCCCATGACCGGTTCTGATGCGCCATCAGCTTGCGCTGCAGCCGGTTGGCAAGTTTGCCGACAATGCTGACAACATTTTCCATATGCCGGTCGAGCATAAGGCGCAGGCGGTCCAGTTCATCGTCATCGCACAGTTCGGCAGCCGCTACGATTTCATCAAATCGGGTGTCATAAACGCGGTAGGCATCTTCGGTATTGCCGCGATTCTGTGGCTGACCGTCCATGTCGGAATGTGGTGATTCGCCGTCAGCCATGCCATCTTCGGTGGCATCAGCATCGACCATTTCAGAATCATCGCTGGCACCGCCATCGCCGGCATCTTCCATCGACTGGCTGTCTTCGCCCTCGCTCTGGTCGTCGCCGACCGCCGACTGTTCGCCATTCTGGTCGCTCTCGGCGTCACCATCGTCCTGACTGTCATCGCCGTCATCTTCGGACTCATCCTTATCGGACGCTGAGTCTCCCAAACCTGTTTCCAGCGCGCCGATGAGGCGGCGCGACAATTCGGCAAAACTTTCCTGGTCATCGAGTGACTGGCCAAGTTCATCCAGCAACTCACCGGCTCGGCTTTTCACCCACGGACGCCACAGATCCATCACCATCGACAGGTTTCTGGGTGGCGGTGCACCGGTGAGCTCCTCACGCAGCATCAGCCGCACGACCTCGGCAATCCCAGCCTCATCAGCTTGTCCGGGCGCGTCAATCTGGCGGTTCTCATAGCGCTGGTTCAGCGCCGCTTCAAGATTGGCACCGACGCCTTTCAGGTCATTTGCACCGATGGCCTCGACACGCGCCCGCTCGGCAGATTCGAAAATCGCCCGCGCACCATCCAGTGACGGGCACAGGCGGCGATGTGTTGACGGGTCATGATGCGCCAGCCACAGGGCTGCACCGTCTGCCGCGCCGCGCAGGCTTGCCCGCTGCTGTGGGGTGGCGCGTGGGGGCAGGGCGGGCAGGCGCACATCTTCCTTGCCGACATGGGTGTCGGTGCCGGCATAGCTGACCTGATGTTCGACCCCCCCGGCCAGCGCACGCATCGTCGCGGCTGTCGACTTCAGAAACAGGTGGTTGGCATCATCATTCGCCATCGGAACGTCTAGCTGTTGCCAGCCTGGCGGACCGGGGCTTCCGGCAGATCAATGCCAAAGCAACGCTGATAGTATTCGGCAACCGTTGGCCGTTCCACCTCGTCACATTTATTCAGGAAGCTCAACCGGAAGGCGGTGGTGAGATCATTGAAGATCATGTTGTTTTCAGCCCAGGTGATCACCGTACGCGGTGACATCACAGTCGACAGATCACCCGACATGAAGCCCTTGCGGGTCAGATCGGCCATGCGCACCATGCCTGCCAATTGTTCCCGGCCTTCGGCGGTGTCATAGCCCGGCAGCTTTGCCGCAACAATGTCGACCTCGTCATCATGTGGCAGGTAATTCAGGGTCGACACAATCGACCAGCGGTCCATCTGGCCCTGATTGATCTGCTGTGTCCCGTGATAGAGGCCCGTTGTGTCACCAAGCCCGACCGTGTTGGCGGTGGCAAACAGCCGGAAGCTGGGGTTTGGATGGATCACCCGGTTGGTGTCGAGCAGGGTCAGCTTGCCATCCACCTCCAGTACCCGCTGGATGACGAACATCACATCGGCGCGCCCGGCATCATATTCGTCAAATACGATGGCGACAGGATTTTGCAGCGCCCATGGCAGGATGCCTTCACGGAATTCGGTGACCTGCTTGCCATCACGCAGAACAATCGCGTCCTTGCCGATCAGATCGATTCGGCTGATATGGCTGTCCAGATTCACCCGGATGCAGGGCCAGTTGAGGCGCGCCGCCACTTGTTCGATATGAGTGGATTTTCCGGTGCCGTGATAGCCCTGGATCATCACCCGCCGGTTATGTCCGAAGCCGGCAAGAATGGCCAGCGTCGTATCATGGTCAAACTGGTAGGCCTCATCGATGACTGGCACATATTCCGATCCCTCGGAAAATGCAGGCACCTGCATATCGATATCGAGGCCAAATACCGTGCGGACATCGATTGCGGTGTCAGGTGCAGCCAGCGGATGTGCTGACATCTGCGTCATGGATTGATCGTTGGGCATAACAGGTCTTTCTTTCAAAAAAGGGCCGTAGGCGGCCGTTTCCCGTCAGGAAATTGTGGGTGTATCAGCACTTTGCAATGATCTGCGGATCAGGTCATAGGCCAGATTGATTTCTTTTAAACGTTCTTCTGCCGCCGCGTCACCCCCATTTATGTCGGGATGGTTGGCCTTGGCGAGCGCTTTATATTGCTGTTTCACCTGATCAAGATCATTCACAGGCTCCATTTTCAGCGTCTTCCAGGCGCGCCGTTCCTCGGGGCTGAGGGTGCGATGGCTTGCCCGCCGCTCGCGGTCTGTATCAAACAGCCCCATTGGATCATCGAACAACTCTTCTGCCGGCTTGCCGGTGGCAAACTTCCAGCTGGGACGTTCCCAGGTGGTGGCACGCCGGATTTCTGCTTCCAGCGCCGCCCCCTGCAGTCCTTCATAATAGTTCCAGGACCGGTTATAGGCGCGGACATGTTCAAGACAGAACCAGATGTAATCACGCAGCGCATCACGCGATTTCGGCGCACGATACAGCGCTTCTGCCCGGCATCCGTCGGCGGCGCAGATACGGGTGTGTGAGACACCTTCTTCCGGCTCCCCGTTTATATCGGGGATCTTTGCCTCTGGTCTGGAGGGGCGTGGCATAATATGATCCATCTTAAAGGCCTGATGCGTACAGGCAATGAAAACCCCCATCTTTGGAGATAGCATATGGCAATGGCAGACACCATAGCGGCAAAGCTGAAAGATGCGTTTGATCCGGCAGAAATCGATGTTCGTGATGTCAGCTATCAGCATGCCGGCCATGTCGGCTCACGCGAAGGCGGCGAGACGCATTTCGAGGTGCGTATGAAGGCAGGTGCTTTCGCCGGCGCTTCACGTGTTGAGGCGCATCGGATGGTCAACAAGGTTCTGGCGGCTGAACTTGCCAGTTCGGTGCATGCGCTGCAGCTGGAACTTTCAGCCTGACACATAAGCCCGACTCATAAGCCCGACATGTAGTCCTGGCATTCAAGTTTGGCGCATAATGCTGATATCCGGGATGATCAGTGCGGCAAGTTGGCTAGTCTATGGCGTAGGCCACGCAGCTGTTTGCCAGCACACTGGCGCTGCCCTCTTGCTGTGCGCTGCTCTCCCGCCCGTCACTGCCAAGGCGCGCGCGGCGCTTGCGTGCTTCCTCACCATACCGCGTCTGAAAGGCAATCGTGCCGATCGTTCCCATCAATTCCGTGATGTGCGTGCAACCGTGGCGCCCACCGATGGCTGCGGTAACGCGGCGCCGCCAGCCCGGCCCGATGGTCAGCCCGACCAGCGAATCGAACACGTCATTTGCTGTCGGACAGATGGCATAGGGGCCGGCCACGGTCACTGCCTCGGCCGCGACAACCTCCAGCTCAGGATTGATTGTCACCCTGACCTTCATGTGATGGACAAACATGTCCGGCGTGACGTCACCGCGAAAACTGGTGGGAAAGGCATAGGTCTTGTTGTCGGTTATTTCAGCCTCGATATCATACAGCCCGTCCTCGCGCACAAAGCCGTTGCAGCTGATCCGCCGGTTATGTACCTCTTCGCGGGGTGTGGGCGGGCTGAGATCGGTTGGATAATCATCGCCGTAGGGTGTTCGTGCATCAGCCATGTTTTGTGCTCCAAAGTCTGAGGCTTGTGACCTTATGGCCCTCACGTTTCAGAATTCTGAAACGGATATCATGAAAGCGGAATTCCTGCCCGGGGCGCGGGATGGTGCGACTTTCGAACAATACCAGCCCGGCGATTGTCGAGGCGTCTTCATCAGGAAGCTGCCATCCAAGTGCCCGGTTCAGATCACGAATTGTCACGCCGCCATCAACAATCCACGACCCGTCAGGCTGGGCAGTCAGGCCGGCAAGATCAATATCGTGTTCATCGTCAATATCGCCAACAATCTCTTCCAGAATATCTTCCAGCGTCACGATACCGCGCAGATCGCCATATTCATCGACGACAACGGCGAAATGTTCCCGCCGCTTGCGGAACGCCTGAAGCTGGTCAAACAGCAACGTTGTCTCAGGGATGAAATATGGGTCGCTGGCGATATCCTGGACAAGCTTGCGCCCGCCATTGCCACCAACACTGCTGCTGCCATGCTGGCCAACAGCGCGCAGCAGATCCTTGACGTGAAGAACGCCAATAATGTTGTCAGGGTTGCCCGAATAGATCGGGTGGCGCGTATGCGGGGATTCCAGCACGCGCCGCAGCAACGCCTCCAGGTCATCATTGGCATCCACCATGCTCACACCGGCCCGATGCGTCATGATCTGGTCGACCGAAATTTCGTTCAGATCCAGCACAGAAGACAGCATGGCCTGCGTTTCGCGGTCATCGGCATCACCGTCTGCGCCATGCAGTTCGATCATGCCGCGCAGCTCTTCCTCGCGATCGCTGTCATCGGTCTGGCGCTTGCCGATCAGCCGGTTTGCCAGCATCCGCAGTCCGACCGACAACGGGCTGAGTATCAGTACAACAGCGCGAATGGGTGGCGCAATGGCAAGCGCATATTTGTCGGAATAGGTCAGTGCATAGGTTTTCGGCATGACCTCGGCAAAAACCACAAGAACAACCGTCATCACAATGGTGGCCCACAGCACGCCTGCCTCGTCAAACAGCGAGATAAACAAAGATGTGGCCAGCGCCGAAGCAATGACATTGACAGCATTATTGCCGATCAGGATTGACCCGATAAGGCCTTCACGGTCATCGCGAAGACGTTCAACCAGCCGGGCGCGCCGGTTGCCCTTGCTAGCCAGCTGGCGCATGCGGGCATCCGAAGCAGCTGTCAACGCGGTCTCGGCACTTGAAAAGAAAGCCGACGCCACGATCAGCAGGACGATTATTCCGATAAGCAGAGCAAGATCGGCGGTCATTGCCGGCTTTCCTCCAGAACATGGTGCAATGCCGCAATTGGCACGTCATCACAGACAAAGCTGTCACCGATACCTCGTGGCAGCACAAAGCGCATTTGCCCGTCACGAACTTTCTTGTCGCGCTGCATCAGCTGGATCAGCGCGTCCGAAGATGTACCGCATACAGATGTATGGCATACCGGCGCACTTGCAAGGCTGAACGGCAGGCCGCTGGCATCAAGATGGGCTTTTGCCCGCACCGCGTCCTGGCCTGTGCACAGGTCCAGATGCTGCGCCAGATCAAAGGCCAGTCCCATGCCGGCAGCAACAGCCTCACCATGCAGCAGGCTGCCATCATAGCCGGCAGTTGCCTCGAGAGCATGGCCGAATGTATGTCCCAGATTGAGCAACGCGCGGGTGCCGGCCTCGCGTTCATCAGCTTCGACAATGCGCGCCTTGGCGGCGCAGGATGTCATTATCGCGTCCTTCAGGGCCTGCGGCTCGCGCGTCAGCACATCAGCGCCATGCGCCTCCAGCCATTCAAAAAATTCGGCATCGCCTAGCAGCCCGTATTTTGCCACCTCGGCATAGCCCGCGCGCAACTCGCGGTCGGGCAGCGTGTCCAGAACAGCAGTGTCGGCAAGCACCAGCCGCGGTTGATGAAATGCACCAATCAGATTCTTGCCGGCGGCGGCGTTCACGCCAGTCTTGCCCCCGACCGAGCTGTCTACCTGCGCCAGCAGTGAAGTTGGCACCTGAATGAAATCGACACCGCGCAGCAGGCTGGCAGCCGCAAACCCTGCAAGATCGCCAACGACACCGCCGCCAAGCGCAACAAGAACAACGCCGCGATCTACGCCAAGCGCAAGAATATCTTCCAGCAGCACCGACAGCACGGACATGCTTTTGCTGGCTTCTCCGGCGGTGATGGTCAGCGTGTCACAGCGGCGCGCAACGCGGCTGCAGGCGCTGGCCAGACTGTCGAGATGATAACCGGCCACCTGGCTGTCGGTGATGATGATGACATGGCGGTCGGTCAGCTGGGCAGCGGCAAGATTATCGGCGCGCGCCAGCAGGTCGCGGCCCACGATGATATCATAGGCGCGGTCTCCCAGCCCGACAGTCAGTGAAGAATCCGAATGCATAGTAATATGGCCTATGTGACCGCCAGATGGCTGTCAAGGGCGCGCAGCACGGCATCGCTTGCCGCGTTTCCCGACATCCCGTCAGTTACAACCGTCAGATCGGCAATCGCATAGTCGTCCTGCCGCTCTTCGGCAAGTTGTTGCAGGATGGCAAGCGGCTCCCCGCTCTGCAGCAAAGGCCGGCTGGCGGTCGATCCGATACGTGCCATCAAAGTTTCAGGATTGGCCTTCAGCCAGACAATAATGCTGCGGCTGTTCAGCAGTGCGGCGGTTTTGGCATTGCAGACGGCCCCGCCGCCAACCGACAGCACAACAGTACCGGCATCAACCGCATCACGAATGGCGCGGCGTTCCATCTCGCGGAACTTTGCTTCTCCCGCAAGTTCGAATATTTCGCTGATGGTGATCCCGGCGGTTTGTTCAACAACCTGATCGCTGTCAATAAATGTCAGGTCAAGCGCCGCAGACAATTGTCGCCCGACAAGCGACTTGCCACTGCCCATCAGCCCGATCATTGTGATCGGCCTGTCGAGGCGCGATTTGACCCGGTCCAGTACCTGCATGATGCCGCCCTTTCAATTGGCAGTTGACTAGCACATGGCAGCAGCATTTTCAGCAAAACACTGCATCTGATGCCCGGCCAGCCATCATTGCTGCCGCAGATTGGCCTTTTTGCCCTATTACAGACATAATGTTGCCATACAGGAACACTTACCTGATCTTGGCCATCCATTGGCAGAGCGCGGAGTTCAAATGAATCGCATTGGTATCGTCATCGTCATCGTCGCAGGCCTCGTCGCCTCGGGTCTGATTGCGCTTTCCGCGTGGCAAATTCCGGCGCCAACCGTTGCTGTGAACAAGGTCATTCCTGATGAAAAGCTCTCTAAATAGGCCTCTCTGGCGCAGTTTCCCCATATCGCTTACCGCCCGTGTCTTTTGCAGTCATCAGGGCATGCCCCTTGCCGCCAAAGAAACGGGGGCAGGCAGCGGTTTCGCATTCATCGCGCTTGCCAGCCTTATGATGCTGGCCATTGTGACGGTGACCGGACAAGGCTTGTCCGATGCCCACGCGCAATCATCTGTCGGCACCAACGTGACCGTTACCGAATTTTCGGTTGAGGCGCTGACCGCGGATGCCGAGAAGGCCAAAGCGGATGAAGCTGCGATTACCGCCGGGTCTGACAATGAAACGGGTGCCAGTCAAACCGCTACAAGTCTGGATACAACACTGGGTCTGAATTTCGATGCCAATCAGGATCAGGTGGATTTGATTTCCACACTTGACCAAAACGACACCATCGCATTTTCAGCCGATAATTCGACCATCCTGATTGCACCTGCCGAAGCCATCGTCCAACGGTCTGACATGGGCATATCGTCGATTGATGAAGCTGTATCCCTGATTACCGAGGATGCTGAAACGGCGGCGGATGGTGATGCCTCTGGCAGTGCGATATCCGAAAGAAAGCTGTCAGGCAGAACCGATGCCCCGACAACCAGTGTGCTGGTGACAAACCCGCCGAAAGATTCTGTGGCAGATGGGGCGGCAGACGCGGCAACTGAAATGCCAGCAGAAGCAGCAGCAGAAACAGCAGCAGAAGCAGCAGCAGAATCCGGGACCGAAGATCAGAATGTGGCAGAGGCTGCTGACACAGAACGCAGCACCAGCGGTAATACGCTTGCATCTGATACATCTGGCACATCTGCCACTTCAAATACCGGGCAGGTCAGCCTGGTGCGCACCGAGGTGCCTTATTCCGGGGTGGCCGATGTTGGCATAGACCCGGTGCAGGGCGACACCCTTGACCGTCTGATTTGGCGCGGGACAACGGCAGAAACGGTTATCGCTCTGGCTGACCCGGCATTTGCCGCTGGCGGGTCACCTGCGTTGGCGGCATTGGCTGATGCGGTGATGGCTGTTCGCGCAGAACAACCAGCCGAGATCACCGGCCGTGATGTGGCACTTGTCGAGGCACGTCTTGCCTGGCTGGCCGAAGCGGGCCGCTCGCGCGACATCGCGGTGATTGCAGATGCATTGCCGAATGATCCGGAATGGCTGGGCTGGAAGAAATGGCTGGTTGTCACGCAGTTGCTGGAAATGCAGGACGAGCAGGCCTGTCGCAGTGTGATGTATTACAGCGGCCGCACGCTGGAGGCGTTCTGGCACAAGGCGAAGGTGATCTGCAATGCGGTTCAGGGCGATGCCACAAGCGCGCGCTTTGGTGCCGATCTTCTGCAGGCAACAGGCCAGAATGACGAAATATTCGGCGTGCTGGTCGATAGTTTGCTGGATGATGTCGCGGTGCCGGCAATTGATCCGGCCTCGCTGGAGCCGCTGCATATCGTGTTGATGGAAGCAGCGCACCATCCAATTGACCTGGACGGGCTGAATGCATTGTCGCCGGCTTCGCTGCTGTCGGTTACCGGCCTGCGCTATCTCAGCGATGAAGCGCGGCTTGTTCGTGCCTATCGCGCGCTTGAAGCCGGTTTTCTTGATCATCAGGCAGTGGCCAAGCAGTGGCGTCTGACAAATGTCGAAGATGGTGACGTGGCGATGGCGCTGTCGCGGCATGAAAGCATGCCGACCGCATTGACCCGGGCGATGGTATGGCGCGCGCTTGATGCAGAAAAAACAGCCGCCAGGCTGGCGTTGATTACGGTCGCGCTGGATGTCGATGTGGCCGAAGGTGCGGGCATGCTGATGGCCCCGCTTTACGCCGAACTTGCAGAAGAGGCGCTGCAATTTGAGGGTGCGAAGGCGCTGCTGTCAGACAGCGGGGAACCGCTTGCCACAAAGCTTGCATTGTTGCTGGCGGCTGCCGGCAAGACGGTATCGGCCGATGATTTCGGCGCACCGCTGGCCAGTGCCATTGACAGCGTTAGCAGCATGAAAGCAGGCGGCACGCTGGCGGGCATGGCGATGGACGGGTTGGATCTGTGGCATTTGCTGCCGCTCTTTGACAGTCTGTCAGATGACGCAGGGCAGAATGCTGATACGCAGCCGATCAACTGGCTGGGTTTCGACAGCGAGGCAGCGCAGGCGTCACGCAGTTTTGTCAGCGCCGCGCCGGTGCGGATGCGGGCGCTGGATCAGGCCGCTGCCGCCGGGCGTACTGGCGAGACCGTGCTGATTGCCCAGCAGATTGTGGCGGCGCACGGCCTGGACCGGCTTCATCCCGCTGATGCCGCACAGATTCATGATGCGCTGGCACGCATTGGCCAGGGCGATGTTGCAGCTGCATTTGCCAATGATGTGGTGGCGGCGCACCTGCTGGATACTGCGTTGGCGACCGATGCTGGCGGCATGCCGGTGGCGGCACCTGCTGCTGAAGAACCAGCTGCTGAGGCCGGTGACAAAATGTCGGGCGTCGATATGTCTGCAGATGGGGCACCATCTGATAATAACGCATCTGCCGATAATAACGCATCTGATGGTGGCCAGACTGATAGTGGTGAGATGGACGCTGGTCAGGACGGCAACACGTGACAGCAGCCGCACCCCCGCAGATACCGCTGATTGAGGAATTCCTGCAAGCCATGTCTGCCGACCGGGGACTGGCGCGCAATTCGCTGGATGCCTATCGGCGCGATCTGGAAGCTGCGGCATCACGGCTGGCGGCAACCGGCAGCACGATCGAAAGCTGTGATGCCGAGGATTTGCGCCGCGCACTGGCTGGTTGGCATACAGACGGGTTGGCACCGCGGTCTGTTGCAAGGCGGTTGAGCGCGCTGCGTCAAATGATGGCATGGCTGGTTGAGGAACGCCGCCGCGATGATAATCCCTGTCGCTGGATCGATAATCCGAAAGCGCCTGCCACCTTGCCAAAGAGCCTGTCAGAATCCGAGATCACCGCCTTGATTGCAGCGGCGCAACGCCTGCAACCGGACAGAAAAGCATTGCAGATGACAGCGATGCTGGAATTGCTATATGCAACCGGATTGCGCGTGTCCGAGCTGGTATCACTGCCAGCAGACCAGTTTCGCCGCGATCTGGCGACCATCATCGTGCAGGGCAAGGGTGGGCGTGAAAGACTGGTGGCACTTGGCGGTCCGGCCCGTTTGGCTGTGTCCAGATGGCTGGCGCATCTTGATGAAACCGGTGCGGGTGCAGCTGCACATTTCCTGTTTCCTGTTGGCGATACGCACATAACCCGCCAACAATTTGCCAGCGCGCTGAAGCGCCTGTCACAGGCAGCCGGCATTGATGCATCGCGCGTCAGCCCGCACATCCTGCGGCATTCATTTGCCACCCACATGCTGAATCGCGGTGCCGACCTGCGCGGGTTGCAAACCTTGCTGGGGCACGCTGATATCTCGACAACACAGATCTATACCGCTACAAGGCCAGACCGGTTGGCGGGCCTTGTCGCCGAAGCGCACCCGCTTGCCGGAGCGCGGCAACAGGACTAGAATCGAACGTGGTCCGGTATTACGTTCCTGACAGAAGAAGAAAACACAGACATGCGACATTTCCTGGATTTCGAAAAGCCGATCGCGGCCCTTGAGGGGAAGGTTGAGGAACTCCGCCATATGAGTTCCGATGGCAGCATCAATATTGCTGACGAGATCGGCAAGCTGCAGAGCCGCATCGAACGTGAACTCAAGCAGACATATGAAAAGCTTGGTCCCTGGGAAAAGGTACAGGTTGCCCGCCACCCTGACAGACCGCGCGTGAGCACCATTATCAACCAGCTGTTTGATGACTTCACACCGCTTGCCGGTGACCGCAACTATGCCGAGGATTATGCCGTGATCGGCGGCATGGCGCGCTTTCGCGGGCAAGGTGTGATGGTTATGGGCACCGAAAAGGGAAGCAGCACTGAAGAGCGTATCAAGCGCAATTTCGGCATGGCGCGCCCCGAGGGATACCGCAAGGCAGCCCGCCTGATGGAACTGGCCGGACGTTTTGGCCTGCCGGTGTTGAGTTTTGTTGATACGGCCGGGGCCTATCCCGGGCGCGGTGCCGAGGAGCGTGGTCAGGCAGAAGCGATCGCCACCGCCATTCGTGCCTGTCTTCGTTTGCCAACACCAATGGTGGCCAGCATCATCGGTGAAGGCGGGTCAGGCGGGGCTATTGCCCTTGCCACCGGCAACCGTGTGGTGATGTTCGAGCACGCCATTTATTCAGTCATTTCGCCAGAAGGCTGTGCCTCGATCCTGTGGCGCAGCAGCGAACATGCCAAGGAAGCTGCCGAAGCCTTGCGCATTACCTCGGCGCATATGAAAGACCTTGGCGTGATTGATGCGATTGTCACTGAACCGCTGGGCGGTGCGCATCGCGACCCGCAGGCGGCCATCTCTGATCTGGGCAATGCCTGCGCCGATCAGCTGACCACTCTTTCGCAGATGGATGGTCCGAACCTGATGGCCGACCGCGAAGAAAAATATCTGTCGATGGGGGATGGCCGCACAGGCTGACCCGCTGCGATATGCGTTCAGGCGGTGCGGGGGTTATGGCCGCAGGATTGTATCCAGCCGCCCGGCAGACTCCAGCGCGTAGATTTCGTCACAATCACCAACATGCCGGTCATTGACGAAAATCTGCGGAACCGTATGCCGCCCGCCGGCCCGCATCCGCATTTCGGCCCGCAAATCCGGGCTCATCGTCACATCGATTTGCTGATAATCGACCTTCTTGCTGTCCAGCAGCCGGATCGCGCGCACACAAAATCCGCACATCGCCGATGTGTAGATCACAATCTTTGCCGATGACTCCTGCTGTGATGCGCCGTGGGGCGTGGCTTTTGATCTGGTCAAGAAATGCCTGTCCTGTGTTTCTGGATATTGTTGCCAAAGAAGTTTGCAGGCTTTCTTTATCGACGCTGAACGTGTCGAGCGCAACCATTTTGCCGCCAGTATATGCCAATGGGCCCGGTCTGCATCGTTGGGCCCAGTCTGCATCGTTGGACCCGGTCTGCATAGGAGCGCAGGCGTGCCTGCTGTCAGATAACGCGCGCAATGGTGAGTGCCCGCACCTCAGGTGCGCCAGCCCGCTGCAGCACGCGCGTTGCCGCGTTCAGTGTGGCACCAGTGGTCATCACATCATCGATCAACAACACGGGATGGTCAGCACGCGCGGCGTCGGGACTGATGGCAAAAGCGCCGGCCAGATTGCGCTTGCGGGCCTGGCGTGACAGGCCGCCCTGGCTTTGAGTGGCACGTTGGCGCCGCAACAGGACTGGCGAATAGACGCCTGTCCCGTGCTGGTGACACAGATAGCGCGCCAGCTCGGCCGACTGGTTAAAGCGTCGCCGCCAGTATCGCCAGCGATGCAGCGGTATGGGTATGACCAGCGGATCATCCGACGTCAGCTCGGCAAAGCGGCCTGCCATCAGCCGGCAAATGAAGGGTACAAGCTGCAATCCGTCACCATGCTTCAGCTTCAGGATAAGGCTGCGCGATGCATCATCATAGCGAAGCGCTGACCTGATTCGGCTGATCTTTGGCGGCGTGGCCCAACAGGCCGCACAGATGCCGTCTTCAAGTATTTCGGCAAGTGGCAGACCGCATTGCCGGCACATCGGGGCGGTGATTGGTGCCAGTGCCGACCAGCAAGCTGCACACAGACCGGTGGTATCAGCAAATTGCCGACAGCTGACACATTGATGCGGCAGCAACAGAGCAGTGGCACGGTTCAGGATGGGGTGCATAAGATTGTCCCGGGTTTCGCCATCCTAGACTGAAAAGGGTAAACGTGACGTTAAGACCCGCCAGCACCGTTGATTTCCGCTTGCGGTTTGGTGCCGGCTCGGGAACAGTGCCCGCATCATGGCAGAGCAGTTTTCAGGCGCACAGAACCAAATTCCCCGGTTGTTTGATAGTGCAGCGGTGCGCCTCAATCGCACGCGCGCTGCGTCCGGCTATGCGGCGTTCGATTTTCTGAAAGCCGAGGCGGCGGTGCGTCTTGCCGACCGGCTGGAGCTGATGCGGCGTGACTTTCCGTTATGTCTTGATGTGGGTTGTCATGCCGGGACGCTGACGCGCCACATACGTCAGACCGGCAAGATCGGAATGGTGATCCAGGCGGACCCGGCACCGGCCTTTGCCGCATTGGCCAGCAATGAGGGGCCGTCGGTGGCACTGGATGTCGAGGCTTTGCCCTTTGCCCCGCAACAATTTGATGCGGTGTTGTCATGCCTGATGCTGCATTGGGTTGATGATCTGCCCGGCGTTATGATGCAGTTTCGCCGGCTGCTGAAACCCGACGGCTTGCTGCTTGTCAGCCTGCTTGGCGGTGCCACCCTGACCGAATTGCGAGCCGCCCTGCTGGAAGCTGAAAGCGAACTTTATGGCGGTGCCGGGCCGCGCACCGTACCGATGGCAGATATTCGTGATGTGGGTGCTTTGCTGGGTCGGGCCGGCCTTGCCCTGCCAGTTGCCGATGCTGACCGGTTGACCATCAATTATCCTGACATGTTCAGGCTGATGGCCGATCTGCGCGGGATGGGCGAGGCAAATGCCATGGCCGGTCGCAAGAAAACACCGACATCAAGACGGTTGTTCCTGCGTGCAGCAGAGATCTATCAGGACAGGTTCGGGCGGGCTGACGGGCGGATTCCGGCCAGCTTTGAGATTATCACGCTGACGGGGTGGGCCCCGCATGAAGACCAGCAGAAACCGCTGCGCCCGGGCAGCGCGGCCCACCGCCTTGCCGATACGCTGGGTGTCAGCGAACACGATCCGGAAGCCAGCCAAACCACTTCTGGCCAAACTGCATCAGACCAAACTACATCAACAGGTCCTGCAATACCGGAATGAGGGGTATGTCGGCGGGTGGCATTTCATAGTCGCGCAGGCGGGAAGCCCGCACCCAGGCCAGTTCTCCCCCTTCAAGCGGGCGCGGCGTTCCTGTCCATTTGCGGCACACATAGACCAGCATCAGCAGGTGAAAATCGTCATAGCGGTGACTGGCAAATGTCAGCGGGGCCAGACAGGATTCGGCTGTATCTATTCCCAGCTCTTCACCAAGTTCGCGGATCAGCGCGGCTTCGGGTGTCTCGCCGGTTTCTATCTTGCCGCCGGGAAATTCCCACAGGCCGGCCATGCGCTTGCCGGCAGGCCGCTGTGCAAGAAGCACCCGCCCGTCGCGGTCAATCAGCGCTACCGCGCTTACCAGAACCGTTGGTAGCCCCTTTGACATATCGGGTGGCGGCGTCGCGCCGCCATTGTCAGCTGCGGTAGTCGGCATTGATGTCGACATAGCCATGCGTCAGATCGCAGGTCCACACACGCGATGTGCCCGCACCATCACCAATCTGCACCGCAATTGCCACATCCTGACCAGCCATATGCGCAGCCACCGGCGTTTCGTCATAGCCCTCAACGCGCATGCCGTCAGCGGCAACTGTAATGCCCCCAATGGCGATGCCCACCCGTGACTGGTCTACGCCGAGACCCGCCTTGCCAACTGCCATGACGATACGGCCCCAATTGGCATCCTCACCAGCAATGGCAGTCTTCACCAGCGGTGAATTCGCAATCGACAGCGCGATCTTGCGGGCGGCGGCGTCATCGGTTGCCCCCGTAACATCAATGGTGATGAACTTGCTGGCCCCTTCACCATCACGAACGATCTGGCATGCCAGATCTTGCATCACACGATCGAGGGCGGCGACAAATTCATCCAGAATCGAATCATCAGCGCTGGTCGGCGCGTGGTTGCCGGCAGCGCCAGTTGCAACAAGGAAGACGCTGTCATTTGTCGAGGTATCACTATCCACGGTGATGGCGTTGAAGCTGCGCTCGGTTGCTGTACGCAGCAGCTGGGTCAACGCAGGCGCTGGCAGCGCGGCGTCGGTGGCAATAAAGCCAAGCATGGTTGCCATGTCAGGCGCGATCATGCCAGCCCCTTTGGCAATGCCGGACAGCGTTACCGTTGTATCCCCGATCATGCAGGTAGTGCTGGCACCCTTTGGAAATGTGTCGGTTGTCATGATGGCGGCGGCGGCGGCGGACCAGTTGTCACCGCCGTTATTACTGGCGTCATTGCTGGCATTATCGCTGGCATTATCGCTACCGTTCTCGTCACTATTGTTTTGGCCGATATCAGCAACAAGGCCATCGAAGGTCGCCTCAAGAACGCGGCTGTCCAGCGGCTCACCAATCACCCCGGTTGAGGCCAGCAACACCGCCTGCGGTGTGCAGCCAATTCGCTGTGCCATGCCGGTGGCCGATGCAGTGACGGTCGCGGTGCCGGCACTGCCTGTAAAGGCGTTTGCATTGCCGGCATTTACAAGAATGGCAGCGGGCGGATGGCCCGAGGCCAGCGCATCACGTGACCATTGCACCGGTGCAGCCGCCGTGTCGGATTTTGTGAAGACAGCCGCAATGCTGCTGCCCTTGTCGCAGTGCATCAACAGCATATCGTCACGCCCGGTATATTTCAGACCGGACGCAGCGGTTGCCAGCCCAAGGCCGGCAATCGCTGGCATGTCCGGAAAGCGATCAGGGGCCAGCGATGATACGGTCATTGATCACCCTGTTGTGCGCCTTGCTGTGCCTGTGCATCGGCGACCACATCTTCAAACGGACGCGTGTCGATGTCGACATCAACGCGCAATGTCTCGACTATGCGGGCAAAGACCTGACGCTGCAGATTCTGGATGATCTGCGGGCGCATTTCCTCCAGCGATGGTGCCGGGGTGATGCTTTTGCCGCTGACCTTGATCACATGCCAGCCGAATTGTGTCTGTACCGGTGTGGCGGAATAGCTGCCCTCAGGCATCCCAAAAGCGGCTGTCTCGAATGCAGGTACCATCTGGCCGCGGCCGAATGATCCCAGCTCGCCGCCCTTCGGGCCGCTTGGCCCGGTTGATTTTTCCTTGGCCAGCTCGGCAAAGTCCGCACCGTCATTCAACTGTGTGATGATGGTGTTTGCCTCCTCCTCGGTTTCGACAAGGATATGCGCTGCGGTGACCTGTTCGCGCGATGCGGTATCTGCGGCGAAGGTGTCATAGGCATTGGCTATCGCTTCATCGGTAATCTCGGCCTCTACCTGCCGGCTGATATAGGCATCACCAAGGACACGATACGCGGCCCCTTGCATGGCCTCGGCAATCCGGTCTTCATCGGCCATGCCGGCAGCACGTCCCGCAGCAGCGGCCAGGCGCGCATTCGCAACTTCACTGACCAGCTGTTCATACAGGCCGGCTAGACCGGCTTGCTGATATTCTGGTGGCAGCGTTTCCGCAACGGCAAGGATTTCGTCCAGCCAGATGGTTTCCCCATTCATAGAGGCAACCGCAATGCGGTCCTGACTGAAAGCTGGCGTGACAAAAAGAATGAGGCTGGTGGCAAAACATGCCAGAAGCTTACGCATGGAGAAATCCTCTCGAAAACGGATGATACAAGCCAGAAATCCCGAAGACAGACATTTTAAGAACTGGCATTTTGAAGACTGGCATTTTGAAGACTGGCATTTTGAAGACTGGCATTTTACAAAGCCGGGCAATGTACAGCTGGGACCCGCTGGCGGCGCGACAGTGTTGCCGAAGCTCCCGCCAAATTCAAGCTTTTGCTGCGGCTTTTCCCGCCCGCACCCCAAACAATCCAGATGGCTGCAATAGTGACTGTTGTTCAGGCCATCGGCCAGGCCGCAAGGCGACTATTGCCGCAGGGGCGGGGACGTGTTGTATTCTGCTGCGGAAAGGATATGCAGACGCCGCTGGCAACAGCGCGCGCTGATTGACATTAAGGCTACCTGCCACTATGTCGAAACGGGCTGTATTGCAAAGACTTTCGGCGTTTGTCAGTCGGCCTTTGTCAGGCGGTAATCCAGCCAGAAATGCGGGGAAGTAAATGTTTGGGTCTTTGGCAAAAAGCCTGTTCGGTTCGGATAATGATCGGGCCGTCAAGAAGTTTGCACCACAGGTAGCGGCCATCAACGCCCTTGAAAAGGCATGTGCCGCGCTGAGTGATGATGAGCTGCACGCCTCATTCGTTGATCTTGGCGGCGAGGTTGCCAAGGGTGCATCGCTCGACGATTTGTTGCCGCAAGCCTTTGCGCGTGTGCGTGAGGCGGCGAAGCGCGCCCTCGGCCAGCGACATTATGATGTCCAGCTGATGGGCGGTATTGCGCTTCATAGCGGCCAGATATCTGAAATGAAGACCGGTGAGGGCAAAACCCTTGTTGCCACCCTTGCGGTATTTCTGAATGCCCTGAATGGCAAGGGCGTGCATGTCGTTACCGTCAATGACTATCTGGCATCGCGCGATGCGGCATGGATGGGGCGCGTCTATGAACGGCTGGGGATGACCGTCGGCTGTATCACCGGCGATTTGCCTGATGAAGGCCGCCGTCTTGCCTATAAGGCAGACGTGACCTACGGCACCAACAATGAATTCGGCTTTGATTATCTGCGTGATAATTTGAAGTTCCGTATCGAAGACATGGTCCAGCGCGGGCACCATTTTGCAATTGTTGACGAAGTTGACTCGATCCTGATCGATGAAGCACGGACGCCGCTGATCATTTCCGGTCAGGCCGAAGCCAAGTCGGACCAGTATCAGGTGACCGACAAGATTATCCCGCTGCTGGTCGATGATGATTTCGACCTCGATGAGAAAGGCCGCACCGTGTCGCTCTCCGAGGCTGGGATCGAGCATGCCGAGGAGCTGTTGCGCGCCGAAGGCGTGATGGGAGACGGCACGCTCTATGACATCGAAAATGTAGGGCTGCTGCATCATGTGAACCAGGCTTTGCGGGCGCACAAGTTGTTCCAGCGCGACACGCATTACATGGTGAAAAACGGCCAGGTCGTGATCATCGATGAATTTACTGGCCGCGCCATGGAAGGACGCCGCTTTTCCGAAGGGCTGCATCAGGCGATCGAGGCACGCGAGGGGCTGGAAATCCAGCCCGAAAACCAGACTGTCGCTTCGGTCACCTTCCAGAACTATTTCCGGATGTATGACAAGCTGTCAGGCATGACCGGCACAGCCTTGACCGAAGCTGGCGAATTTTCCGAAATCTACAAGCTGGAAGTCACCAGCATTCCAACAAATGTCGGGGTGCAGCGGGCCGATTATGATGATGAGGTGTATCGGACCAGCGGTGAACGCGACCAGGCGGTGATCGATCTGATTGCAGATTGCCGCAAGCGCGGTCAGCCGGTTCTGGTCGGCACGGTCACAATTGACAAGTCCGAAGCCTTGTCGGCGCAGCTGACCAAGCTGAAGGTTCCACATCAGGTTCTGAATGCGCGCTTTCATGCCGAAGAAGCCGGCATCATCGCCGAAGCCGGCGTGCCGGGTGCGGTAACCATCGCCACCAATATGGCAGGGCGTGGTACCGATATTCAGCTTGGTGGCAATCTGGACATGCGGCTTGATGCGCTGGCCGAAGATGACAAAAAGGGTCGTAAGGCGGCCGAAAAAGAGGTGGCCGAACGCAAGGCTGCCGCACTGGCGGCAGGCGGTCTTTACGTGATCGGTACCGAACGGCATGAATCGCGGCGGATCGACAACCAGCTTCGGGGCCGGACAGGCCGTCAGGGTGACCCGGGCGCATCGAAATTCTTCCTGTCGCTGCAGGATGACCTGATGCGGATTTTCGGATCTGAAAAGCTGGACGGCATGCTGCAGAAGCTGGGGCTTGAAGAGGGCGAGGCAATTGTCCATCCCTGGATCAACAAGGCTGTCGAAAAGGCCCAGTCGAAGGTTGAAGCGCGCAATTTCGAAATCCGTAAACAGCTGCTGAAATTCGATGACGTGATGAATGATCAGCGCAGTGTCATTTTTGATCAGCGCAAAGAAATCATGACAGCGGCTGATGTTCAGGACACGGTTGGCGAAATGCGCCATGAGGCAGCGGCGCAGATTGTTGAGCGCGCGATCCCGCAGGGCAGTTTCAGTGATCAATGGAACGCCGAGGCGCTGAAAGAGGATTCGACGCGTATTCTGGGCGTCACGGTGCCGGCAGAAGATTGGTTCGCCGAGGACGGGGTTGCCGAAACTGAAATCGAAGAACGTCTGACAGCGCTTGCTGACCTCCATATGGCAGAAAAAGCTGTGCGGATCGGACCCGACACAATGCGCATGGCCGAGAAATCACTTTTGTTGCAGGTGCTGGACCAGCAATGGAAGGAACATCTGCTCAGCCTTGACCAGCTTCGCCAGGGCATCTCGCTTCGCGCCTATGCGCAGAAAGACCCGCTGAACGAATACAAGCGCGAAGCTTTTGCCATGTTCGAGGCCCTGCTTGCGGGGCTGCGTGAAACGGTCACGATGGTGCTGGCACATGTCGAAATCCGCCAGCAGGAAACAGAGGCACCAGCCGAGGCTGGCCCGGCAGATGCCGCACCGGCCGCCGCCGCGCCGCGCCGGAAGGTGTCGCGGAACGAACCGTGTCCGTGCGGTTCGGGCAAGAAATACAAGCATTGCCATGGCAGGATCGGGTAATGATCAAGTACCAGCTTGTTTGTGATGGTGAGCATGAATTCGAAGGGTGGTTTGGTGACTCGACCGCCTTTAAACAGCAAAGCGGGTCGGGCATGCTGCAATGTCCGGTCTGCGGCAGCGCAGATGTTCGCCGCGCCCTGATGGCGCCCAATCTGGCAAGCCCGAAAACCCGCGCAAAAGCCGGGAACACCATGCCGCCAGCCCCCGACGCATCCCCATCAGGGGCAGACGGATCAAATCAAGACATGCCCGCAGGCGCTGGAACAACACGTCCCGGACCAACACGTCCCGGACTGGCCCATCCCGGATCAGCGCCGCCCGGAACAGTGCCCGGATCACCATCACGTGGCCCGGTCGCCGGCCTGTCACCAGATGCGGCGCGCAAGATGGCCGCTCTGGTTACCGAAATGCGCTCTCTGCAGACAAAAATCCAGAAAGAGTGCCGCGATGTCGGCGACCAGTTCGCCGAAGAAGCCCGCAAGATCCATTATGGCGAGACAGAGGCTGAAGGCATTTACGGTCAGGCAACGCCGGAAGAGCGAGAGGCATTGGACGAAGAAGGGATCGCCATCGTCGAAATGCCGTGGCTGCCAAAAGACAACTGACAAATCAACCGGCGGACTGAGTCACCGGTTTGACAGGTCCTGTTTGACAGGTGCGTTTTGCCGGTGGTCACGCGCATTTCTGGTGAGCATGTCCCAGACACGGTGAGCATTTCCCAGGCGCGGTGAGCATATTTCAGGCCTGGTGAGAATGTTTCAGGCGTGTGTGCCGCTGGCAGCATAGTTCACCGCCAATGTCCCAACCCGCACAAAACCGTTCGCCCCGACCCGCCGCGCCGGCCGCGGGGCAAACCCGGTGGTGTCGTCAAGGATGATGCCAGCAGCTGCAAATTCCGCGCGTAATTCAGCCGGGCGAACAAATTTGGCGGGATCATGTGTGCCGACCGGCACCATGCGCACCACATATTCCAGCATGAATTTGGCGAGGGCCAACGACGCCAGTGTGCGGTTGATCGTGGTGATGACAACCGTGCCACCCGGGGCCAGCAGGGCGGCGATCGATGCCGCAAACAGGCGCCGGTCTGCCACATGCTCAATCACCTCTGATGCATAGACAACATCAAACTGCGCGCCCGTTTCTGCAAGCGCCTCGGCCGTTCTGCACTGATAATCGATAGACAGCCCGCACAGGCCAGCGTGACTGCTGGCGGCCTCAATCGCCGGTCCGCTGGCATCAATGCCGGTGACCTCGCCGCCAAGCCGCGCCATCGGTTCTGCCAGCAATCCACCGCCACAGCCGATATCAAGTACGCGCAATCCGGCAAGCGGCGCGTTGCAAGCACGGGTGTTGGCACCTGTTCCAATGCGCCGAATACTGTCCAGAATGTAATCGACACGCACCGGCGTGAAGTCATGCAGCGGCGCCATCGGGCCGGTTTCGTCCCACCATTCGGCTGACATGGCCGAAAAATTGCCGATTTCTTTTTCGTCTGCCGTCGTATCCACAGGCTTGCCCCGTTTCCCGGTTACCGCTATGACACATGCGTTTTCATCACGCTCACAACCATAGGGCAAAAATGGCGCTGATTGTTCAAAAATTTGGTGGCACATCTGTTGGCGGCCTTGACCGCATTCGCAAGGTTGCATCGCGCGTTAAGCAAGAGACAGATGCCGGGAACCAGGTCGCCGTTGTCGTGTCTGCGATGGCTGGTACAACCAACCAGCTGGTGTCGTGGGCGCGCGACATTGGCCCGATGCATGATGCGCGTGAGTATGACACGATCGTGGCCAGCGGCGAGCAGGTGACGGTTGGTCTGCTGGCCATTGCGCTGCAGAATATCGGCGTGGATGCGCGGTCATGGCTTGGCTGGCAAATTCCGGTGCGCACGGACGAGGTACACGGCGCGGCGCGCATCGAATCTATCGATACCGAGCTGATGCGTGCGCGTCTGGCGTCGGGTCAGGTCGCTGTTGTTGCGGGGTTTCAGGGCATTGCGCCAGATGGCCGGATTGCCACGCTGGGGCGCGGCGGGTCTGACACATCGGCGGTGGCGCTGGCTGCTGCCCTGTCGGCTGACCGTTGTGATATCTATACGGATGTGGACGGCGTCTACACAACCGATCCGCGGATTGCGCCAAAGGCCCGGAAGCTGGACGCCATCTCGTTTGAGGAAATGCTGGAAATGGCATCACTCGGGGCAAAGGTCCTGCAGACAAGATCGGTCGCCATGGCCATGCGCCACAATGTCAAACTGCAGGTGCGGTCCAGTTTTAGCGACGCCCCCGGAACACTTGTCGTCAATGAGGATGCAATCGTGGAACAGGAAAAAATCAGTGGAATCGCCTACAGCCCGGATGAGGCCAAGGTCACGATCGAAGGTTTGCCGGACGAGCCTGGCACAGCAGCGGCCATTTTCGGAGAACTTGCTGCGAATCACATCAATGTCGATATGATCGTGCAGAGTGCGACAGGTGAGGGACAGGGTGCTGATATCACTTTCTCCATGGGCCGCAGCGACCTGGCGAGGGCGATGGAACTGATCAACGCAAGCAAGGACAGGCTGGCCTTTTATAATCTGTCTGCTGCCGAAAACGTGACCAAGATTTCGGTTGTCGGCATGGCAATGCGATCACAGCCCGGTGTTGCCAAGACCATGTTTGAAACGCTTGCTGAACGCGGCATCAATATCGAGGTCATATCAACATCCGAGATCAAGATTTCGGTCCTGATTGCATCGGAATATACCGAGCTTGCTGTGCGAAGCCTGCATACGGCATTCGGCCTTGATGGCGAAGACTGAGCGGTCATCAGCCAGCTGCCGGGCCAGCCGGGATGTTGAATGACAGTCACCGCAGCACAGGGGCACAAAGTCTGTTTGATGTAAGATGAAACTATGCTCTTGCAATCTGATGGTTATCAGATACTCTTAATTCACCGTTATAGCAGTGTGTTTGGGCTTGAACATGGAATTGCCCGCCCGCGACGATCTTGATCAACAGGACAGCTTTGAAGCAATCGGAGCTGAAGTCGCTTCTGCGCGCGCTGAATCGGGCATGCAGATCACCGAAGTCGCGCAACTTCTGCGTATTTCTAAACATTATCTCAAAGATATCGAGGCTGGCGCTTTCGGCAATCTGCCTGGCCCAACCTATGTGTCTGGCTATTTGCGGACATATGCAAAGGCGGTGGGGCTTGATCCAAAGCGCATTGTCGATCGCTATCGCCTTCTTCTGGATGCAGACAGTGCGGCAGTTCAATACAGCTTTCCGGTAGATCATCAGCGCCCGCAACGCTCTGGTGCCATGGTGGCATCGATAATTGTCATTCTTGCCATCGCGGGTTACGGCGGCTGGTACGTGATGGGCAAACCGAATCTGGCTGCGCTGACAGGCGGCGAAGATGCAGTGGTTGCAGCCAACTCCGTTCGTGAGGCGACTGCGCTTGGCGGTAAGCCAGCGGCGATTGCATCTGCTGACAGCCGGCTTGACGGCGATCTGGATGTCGCCGATGTGGACAAGTTTACCGGGGCTGTTGCCGCGCTTGACAGCGATCCTCAAACCGGCACCGGTGTGCCGCAAGAAGACACACAGCTTGCCCGGCTTGACGATACCTCTGACAGCGCTGATGCCATCGGTCAGACCTCTGCCGTGGGTGACCTTGCTGTTGCCGATGATCAGTCTGGTGATCAGGTTCAAACGCTGTCGGCAGACCAGACAACCAGCCTTGCTGCAACAGATGAGACAGTTTCAACCGGTATAATCGGTGCAGATGACCAGCTTGCATCTGCTGATGCAGCGCAAAACCCTGATACGTCGCAAGCCGGCGATACGGTTACGGGCGATCTGGCCGCCATGACGACGACTGGTGCTGACACACCATCCACACCACAACCGGTTACACAGGATAATGCGGTTACCGGTACGCAGCTGGCCGCGAATGCGGGATCAGCCGTATCGGAAAATGCAGCCCCGATGGCGATCATCGATGATTCAGCACCGGTGTCGGGTGTTGCCTATGCCGGTCTGCGCGATCCCGAGTCTGAAATTACAGTCCGCGCCACGGGCACCAGCTGGGTTGAAATCATCCGCAATGATGGTGAAGAGGTGATGACGCGGCTGATGCGTGATGGCGAAACCTATATCGTCGACAGCCGCGAGAAGCTGTATCTCAGCACTGGCAATGCTGGCGGGATCGAACTGGTGTTCAATGACGGGCTGGTCAAGCCGGTGGGTGAGCGCGGAGAAATTCTCCGTGATCTGCCACTCGATGTTGAGCGGCTGCGCAACCAGCTCTGAGGCTGGCAACAAATCGAAATCTGTTTTGGCAGAGCCGCTTTGTGCTGATGGCTGACCGGCGAACGGCCATTCGCCACACCGCTGCCAGTTATGCTGGTGTGTGGGCCGGCAACCGGTTATAGACATATCATCTTTGCGCAATCCGGCGCATGATAACGGGGAAAAATACGTGGCCAACGCCTACCGAGCTTACAGAACCATTGAACGACGGCGCTGTCGCCAGATCATGGTGGGGTCGGTGCCCGTTGGCGGCGACGCACCGATTTCAGTGCAGACAATGACCAATAGTCTGACCACCGATGTAAAGGCCACGCTGGCGCAGATTGACGCCGCGGCTGAGGCAGGTGCGGACATTGTGCGCGTATCCTGCCCCGACAAGGACAGCACAAAGGCCTTGCATGAAATCTGCAAGCAGAGCCCGGTGCCGATTGTCGCCGACATCCATTTTCATTACAGGCGCGGGATTGAGGCGGCCGAAGCTGGCGCTGCCTGCCTGCGGATCAACCCCGGCAATATTGGCAATGAGGAGCGTGTGCGCGAGGTCATTCGCGCCGCCCGCGATCATGGCTGTTCGATGCGTATCGGGGTGAATGGTGGTTCGCTGGAGCGGCATCTTCTGCAAAAATATGCCGAGCCCTGCCCCGAAGCGCTGGTCGAATCAGCGCTGGATCATGCCCGTGTCTTGCAGGAAAACGACTTCCACGAATTCAAGATTTCGGTCAAGGCGTCGGATGTGTTTCTGGCCGTTGCGGCCTATCACCAACTGGCAGATGCGATTGACTGTCCATTGCATATTGGCATTACCGAGGCCGGCGGCCAGCGCGCTGGTACGGTTAAGTCCTCGATCGGGCTTGGCGGTCTGTTGTGGGCCGGCATTGGTGATACCGTCCGCGTTTCCCTGTCAGCCGATCCGGCTGAAGAGGTGCGGGTTGCCTATGAAATGCTGAAATCGCTTGGCCTGCGACGGCGCGGCGTCACGGTGATTTCCTGCCCGTCATGCGCACGCCAGCAGTTTGATGTGATCAGCACCGTTGCCACGATCGAAGACAGGCTGGCGCATATAGATGTGCCCATCACGGTCTCGATTATTGGCTGTGTGGTGAATGGCCCTGGTGAAGCGCGCGAGACAGATATAGGCCTGACAGGCGGTGGACGCGGCACACATCAGATCTATGTATCCGGCCTTGCCGATCATCGGTTGACGGATGGCGATATCGTCGAGCATGTTGTCGGCCTTGTCGAAGAGCGTGCCAGCGCCATCAAGGCGGCAGCAGCCACAACCGCAAACTGACAGCTGCAAACTGGCTGCGTATCATCAGCATCCGTCTAGCGACCGATATTCATCTACAGGACCTGTCCCATGTCCCGACTGCAACCCGCGAGGGGAACTTCTGATCTGCTACCCGATGCCATGGCGGCACACCGGCAGGTGATCACGGCTGCCCGCGAAGTATCAGCGCGCTATGGCTTTCAGGAAATGGCGACCCCGATATTCGAATTCGCCGAGGTATTTTCCCGGCCGCTTGGCGACAGCAGCGATGTGGTCACCAAGGAGACCTATAATTTCACCGATCGCGGCGGTGAGACATTTACCCTGCGGCCCGAAAATACGGCTGGTGTTGTGCGGGCGATGATTTCGAATGGCCTGACCCAGAGCCTGCCACTGAAGTTCTTCTATGCCGGGCCGATGTTCCGGTATGAGCGCCCGCAAAAGGGGCGGATGCGCCAGTTTCATCAGATCGGCATTGAATTCCTTGGTCCGCGCGACGGGCTGGCCGACGCCGAGATCATTGCATGTGGTGCCCGTGTGCTGTCGGACCTTGGGGTTCTCGATAAATGCAAACTGCATCTGAATTCGCTTGGCGATACCGACAGCCGGCAGGCCTATCGCAGCGCCCTTGTTGCGTTTCTGGAACGCCATGCCGATGACCTGTCCGATGACAGTCAGGCGCGGCTGAAGACGAATCCGCTGCGGATCCTGGATTCAAAGAATGCTGGTGATCGTGACATTCTTGTAGATGCGCCCCGGCTGGACGCGCATCTGAATGCCGAATCAGCCGCACATTTCAAAGCCGTGACCACGGCGCTGGATGCGGCAGGGATCAAGTGGGAATTTGATCCGTTGCTGGTCCGCGGTCTTGACTACTATTGCCACACGGCGTTCGAGTTCATCACCGATGCGCTTGGTGCGCAGGGTACGGTTCTGGGCGGCGGGCGCTATGACGGGCTGTCAGAGATGCTGGGCGGGCCGCCCGTTGCGGGCGTCGGCTGGGCTGCCGGTGTCGAACGCCTTGCCATGCTGGCAGGTGATGTGCCGGTCGGCGTGCCGCGCGTTGCTGTCATGTCTGCCGAACCAGATGCCGACAGCACGGCTTTTGCGCTGGCTGAGGCAGTGCGCGCCGCCGGTATCGCTGTTGACCTGCCAAGTGGCGGCAATATTGGCAAGCGGATGAAAAAGGCCGATCGGGCCGGCATCCGTTATGCAGTGATTCTCGGCGGTCAGGAACTGGCCAACGGGACAGTGCAACTGCGTGACCTTGGTGAGGGCGCTCAGCAAGAGGTGGCACAGACCGATCTGGTGGCGCGGCTGTTGGGCATTATCGGTAAAGGGGATGGCGCGATGAAGAGTGATGAGTCATGAGCCTTGATCAGTCGATGGACAAGGTGCTGGCACGGCGCGCCGAGGTTGAAGCCCGGCTGTCGCAGGCGGCTGATATGGTGCCTGCAGAGATGACAGCCCTGTCGCGCGAATTGTCCGAGCTGCGACCTGTCTGCGAGCAGGTTGAACTTGTGCGGCGTCTGGAAAGTGATCGCGCTGCAGCAGAATTGCTGCTTGCCGAAGCGGGAGACGATGCCGAGATGCAGGAGATGGCGCAGCAGGAAATCGAGGAGATCGATGCCCGCCTGCCGGAATCGCAGCAGGCGCTGCAACTGTTGTTATTGCCGCGTGACAAGGATGATGCGCGGAACGCCATTCTTGAAGTGCGCGCTGGTACCGGCGGTGATGAGGCGGCCTTGTTTGCCGCCGATCTGTTCGGCATGTATCAGCGGTTTGCTGCGCGTCACGGCTGGCGCTTTGAGGTCATGGAAATATCGGAAACCGGTATTGGCGGGTACAAGGAAGCGACGGCGAATATCGCCGGGTCAGATGTGTTTGCGCGTCTGAAATTCGAATCCGGTGTGCACCGGGTGCAACGTGTTCCCGAAACCGAGGCGGGCGGGCGTATTCATACATCGGCCGCCACAGTTGCGGTGCTGCCAGAGGCTGAGGACGTTGATATCGATGTGCAGGAAAGCGACCTGCGGATTGACGTATTCCGGGCATCAGGTCCGGGCGGCCAGTCAGTCAACACGACAGATTCGGCGGTACGGATCACCCATATTCCAACAGGCATTGTCGTCAGCCAGCAGGATGAAAAGTCTCAGCACAAGAACCGGGCCAAGGCGATGAAGATTCTGCGGGCAAGACTATATGACGCCGAGCGCGCGCGTCTGCAGGCGGAACGTGCTGCCTCACGCAAGGGGCAGGTCGGGTCTGGTGACCGGTCAGAGCGCATCAGGACCTATAATTTTCCGCAAGGCCGGGTGACCGACCACCGCATCAATCTGACGTTGTACAAGCTGGAGAAGATTGTCGCTGGTGAAGCGCTGGACGAGGTGGTCGAGGCCCTGGTGTCCGAGGATCAGGCGCAGCGTCTTGCCGAAGGAAATGCCGATACTGATGCGTCATGACAGCCCTGCCAGCCTGCTGTTCACCTTGCACATCTGGGCACAGAGGTCGGGATGCCGGTGACCGAGGCGCGTGAAATCCTGGTTGTCGTTGCTGCTCGCCTTGCCGATGCCGGCATCGACACATCACAGCTTGATGCGCGGTTGCTTCTGGCAACTGCCTTGCAGCGTGATGATGCTGTGTTGCCGCATGAAACTCTTGACCGCTGGACTGCAGATGAGGTGGCGCGTCTGGACGGGTTTGTCGAACGGCGTATAGCTGGTGAGCCGGTCAGCCGGATCAGGGGGTGGCGCGAATTCTGGTCGCTGCGTTTCATGCTGTCACCTGATACGCTGGACCCGCGCCCCGATTCCGAAACGCTGGTCGCGGCTGCTGTGGCGGCAGGAGGCCAGATGAAGACCCCCCGCATTCTTGACCTTGGTACCGGTAGCGGCTGCCTGTTGCTGGCGTGTCTTGCCGAGCTGCCTGACGCCAGCGGTTGCGGCGTGGATATCAGCGACAACGCGGTTGAAACGGCCCGCCAGAATGCGCATGCATTGGGTCTGGCGGAGCGGATCCGTTTTCAGCCAGCTGCCTTTGCCGATGATCTGACGGCGCTGGGCAGCTTTGATTTGGTGATATCAAACCCGCCCTATATTCCGAGGCACGAGATTGCGGTGCTGGCGCCTGAAGTTGCCAGCTTTGATCCTGTTCGTGCGCTGGATGGCGGTGGTGACGGGCTGGCATCCTGGCGGCAGGTGATGCCGGCAATCGCCCGTCATCTGGCAAGTTCAGGCCAGGCCTTTGTGGAAATTGGTGCTGGTCAGGCGCCGCAGGTAACGCCCATTGCGGCGGCGGCAGGCCTTCAGGTGACAGACATGCATGCCGACCTTGGCGGCATTGTGCGGTGCCTCACGCTCAGCCACGTATCATGAACGGTATGATGCGTTATATCAGGAATTGCATCGCCGCAGCAGATGCCTGTCAATAACGGCTTGCCGGGTAATTTCAACGACATGCATATTTTCACTTGATAAACAGGGTGACTGGTGGCTATTGTTTTTCACGTTAGACACAGACCACTAACGAAGGGTTCTGTTGTCATGACGCCTCCAAATATGGCGGTATAGTTAGTAGGCCGAATGTCCGGGCATCAATCGCCCTGTTCCGCTTGCACACAGCACGTAAATAATCGGTAAGCAGGTAAATGAGACAACCTCAGAATGCGAAGCGCGGCCGTGGTCGTGGTCGTCGCGGTAACGGCAACGCCCAGCCACATGCACCCAATAGAAACACTTCATATGAATCGAATGGCCCGGATGTAAAGCTGCGCGGAAACGCGCAACAGCTGAACGAGAAATACCTCGCTTTGGCGCATGACGCGGCAGCCGCAGGTGAGCGGATTACAGCTGAGGCATACACCCAGTTTTCTGATCATTATTTCCGCCTGCATCAAGCTGCTGTCGACGCCGCTGAAGAGCGCAAGGCACAACACGCCTCCCAGCCGGCAGATCGCTCATCAGAACGGCAGCCACGACAGGATGCGCAGCCACGCCAGGATGCGCAGCCGCAACAACAGCCCGAAGACGCACAGCAGCCAGATGCGCCTGCTGAAGACGCGGCAGCCGAGGTGGTTGACCTCACGCCGGCCAAACTGTCAGAGATTGTTCAAGAAGAGCAGGACACCGCTTCGGCCAGCTAGGCCGATTGGAATGACTGCATTCTGTTGATTCTGGCTTCTGTTGATCCCGAGCGCTGCCGGGACCGGATGCTAGTGGGCACGTTACACAGTCGGCACGGCACTTAGTCGAGAACGGTCAGCCTGTCGCCAACGCCAATAGCACCGCTGCTGACAATCTCGGCAAATATGCCAAGATCGGTATGCCCGAATGCCCGCTCCATGGCAGGAAGATAGTGCGGGCCGCGCACAGCGGTTTCAGGATCCACGTCAATGGCAGCGCACCGTCCAACCGGCGCGACGATCTTCAATTCAGCCATGCCAAGCCGAACGCGTTTGCCAATCAGATCAAATTCTGAAAACGCAGTTTCTGTCTGCAGCATGATGTTCAGACGGAAGCGCCGCATATCCGGCTTGGTGCCGGTTTCATTGGCAAAGCGATCGACTGACGCTGTTCCGCCAAGGGTGATCAGCGCTTCTTTGGTATCGGCATAGGACTCTTCGGCAACGCGCATCAGACGCGGTTCCCCAGGGATCTGATGGCCAACAAGTTTGGCAAAGAAACTTTCAATGTCGTGGGCGCCGTCGGCGCTGTTCATGTCGCCTTCGGCTGCCAGCTTGCCACGATGGTGGATTTGCAGGTGTGTGCCATCAAATTCACAGCTGAGTTCAGCAAGCTGTTCCAGGGTCATCTGCTGCAGGAAGAATCCCTTTTTGTGCCAGACCCCGGCGGCGGACTCCTCATGGCGCTTATGCCCATTGCCAATCGCAAAGATACGATCATCAGGAAAGTGCTGGCCTGCCTCAAGATGCACGGTATCGCGGCAGGCACCTTCAAGCCCCTTGACCGGGAAATGCCATAACGAATCGACAATCATTCAGCTATCCGTCCTGCCGGCAGACAGGCCCGTTGGCAGGTGGCCGGCTGTTAATTTGATGCAAGTTCCGAAGGCAGAAGTTCCATGCCGGCAAAGTGCAGCGAGCCTGTCGCCATGACTTCTGCTTCCACCAGCTCGACACGCTTCTTGAACGGGGCAAGCAGTTCCGGCGGGATCTTCTCACCGGTCGGCAAGCTGACTGTCAGCGGATTCACCTTCCGGTTATTGACCAGAATCTCGTAATGCAGGTGTGGGCCGGTTGAACGGCCACTGGAACCGACATAGCCGATTATCTGGCCCTGTTCAACGCGTGCGCCGGGCGTAATGCCGCGCGCGATGCGGGACATATGCGCATAGGCTGTCGAATAGGTGCCATTATGACGGATGCTGACATACCGGCCATACGCGCCAAGCCAGCCAGACTTTGTAATAACGCCGCTGCCGGCGGCAATGATCGGTGTCCCGCTTGGAGCCGCAAAATCCACACCCTTGTGCATCTTGTTATAGCCGCTGATCGGATGCCGCCGCATGCCAAAGGAGGACGACAGGCGTGCGCCCGAAATGGGGGTGCGAATCAGTGTGCGTGCGGCCGATTGGCCATCACGGTCATACCAGCCGACGCGGGTGCCATCATGGTCGTATCGGTAATAGCCAAGCTGTTTGCCTGACAGCATCAGCCCGGCATAATGAAGCTTCGTGTCGACCAGATCGCCGGTAATGCTGTCGACGGCCTGTTCATACAGCAGCTCAAAGGCATCGCCGCTGCGCACCTCGCGCTGGAAATCCACTGAAAAACCCATCACCCGGATATATTCCGCAAGCGCACCGTCAGGGATATCGCTGGCGCTGGCAGCGCGATAGATCGAATCATCGATAATGCCCTGCGCATAGGCGACATAACGTTCAACGGGCCGAATCGCTGTAAAGGCCATCCAGCCTTCCTCGGCATCACGAATGGCGTAGATCTCACGGCCGTTTTTGGCGCTGAAGGCAAAGCCATGTTCGGTGGCGCGCACTTCAAGCCCGACAGGCAGAGCGCGCAGACTGGCGCGTCCAATCACCTCATTAATGGCAGCCGAGGCATCGGCGCGCGTAAATCCGGTGCGTGCCAGCAAGGTGGCAAGACCTTCGCCGCTCTGCAATTTATAGACATCTTCACGCGTCGATTGCTGCCCTGTCTGTGCCAGCACCATCTCGGTAACGGTGGCGGTGGATTTGGGCAGGATGCTTGACAGATCGGGCCGTGTAAGCGGCACCGTCATCTCAACCAGTTCACCCGGCATCAAGGAAACAAAATCAGGTTTTGGCTGCGGCAAGGCGGTTCCGTCAATGCGAATCGGTTCCATCGTGGCTGCAATGGCCGCGACCGGGCCGACAAAGCAGACCGTCAGAGCCGTTGCAAAACGAAGTGCGCTTCGTGACGTAACCTTTGCCATGCGGGCGAGACTGCGAATCATCCGGCTGTTCCATGCATTCAATTTGTCTGATCTGCAGGGTAACCCCATCGCAGAATGGGCAACATACTTCAAGAAGTAACGCCAATCGTCAATAGTTCGTAAAGAAATTTCATATGTATCAGAAATTTGTGGCCCTGCATTCGAGTCAATTCTGGGGTTTCGCCGCTTCCAATTCCAGCTGCCGGCTGCGTCGCCCCGCATCCGATAACCCTGTTAAAACGCATATACACAAGAAACGACTCCCCAAGGCGTGGTCTGTCTGCTATGGCATTTTTTGGGGCTTGTCATGTGCGAATGGCGAAAAATCAAGGCAAACCAAATGCCAGATGCGCCGTCCGGATACAAAAAATGACAAATTCGAAAAAAAATGAAAAAGCGCGTTTTTAGGGGTGGACAGCAGCATTGGTCCGGCATATAAACCGCGCTCGTTGTCCCACCGGGCAGCGCCTCACCGGAGATTTCGAATTGATCTGAGAGCACCGGTCGCTATTTGAAAATGTAAGAGCATTTTGGAAGAGATTCGCGGGTGGCGGTGCGTAATGAACGTGTCGTCCTTTGTAAACACAAAGCCAGCCCGATGAATCTTTGAACGCTTACTTCAATGTGAAGTAGATGAACATGGATTAAATTGGGCGGGCTATGTTCACGGAGAAATCCGTTGAACCAGTCTAACCTAAGAGTTTGATCCTGGCTCAGAACGAACGCTGGC
>JADHLH010000050.1 GCA_016780765.1 Alphaproteobacteria bacterium
GCTTTCTGCGACTGGTTTCGAACAACGTGTTCGGGTGCCTCTCGCGCTGACCTACAGCCGCGGGACTCCTTGTAAGGTCTGGCATAGCTGTACAGGGGCGGTATCACCCGATGGATACTCTTTTTTGGCTGGTTTCAACACCTTCAGGTGCCGCGCGAAACTGTCTGTTTCATTGTTGCGAGGTTTCGCGTTACCAGCCAAGCTTGACTATATACACCCAAAACGCAAAATGCCAATAACGTTAAATCGGGCCGGCACGGTCGACCCGTCGATAACAGACGCGGGGACAATTAAAGCGTGATGCGGCAATCTGACGGGCTCTTTCAGCAGCGGCACGCGGCACGTGTTTGCTCGGTGATGCTTGTGGTGGTGGTGTGGTTCACCAGTGCCATCTTGTCTGGTGCCATCTTGTCTGGTGCACTGATGCCCAGCAGCGCGCACGCCGCTGAAAACAGCATCCTTGGCTTGCGTCTTGGTGTGATTGGCGTTGAAGGCGATGCTGCCCAGAGCGAACAGACATTGCGGGTGGTGATCGAAACCCGCACTCCGGTGACACCGCGCGTAACCTTGCTGCATGACCCGTACCGGCTGGTTGTCGATATGCCGGCAACCCACTGGCAGGTTGAGAATGTGCCCCCTCGCGGCATTCTGGCCAAGCCGCCAGCGCGTGCCTACAGGTTCGGTAAGCCGACGCCCGATATGGGCCGCGTTGTCATCGAACTGGACGCGCCGGCCATTCCGGTGCGCCGGTTCAGTCTGCCGCTGGAAAATGGTGGGTATCGGCTGGTTCTGGACCTCGTTGATCGCGGCGCAACCGCCTTTTCGGTAGCGGCAAAGGTGCTGTCGCGTGAACAAATGCCGGTATCGCGCCCGTTGGCAAATGCCTCTCCGGCTCTGCCTGCCGAACCGCTCAGCGCAACAGTGGCTGCCAGTAACGGGGCTGCCAGTAACGGGGCTGCCAATACCACGCCCGTGCCCAAACCGGCAGCTGTGCCAAAACCCGCAGATGCGGCACCCCCCGCAACAGCATCAACCGTCGCCACGCCATTGGCAAAGCCGCGCAAATGGGTGGTGTTCATCGATGCTGGTCATGGCGGCAAGGACCCGGGCGCGATCGGACATTCGAAAACGCAGGAAAAACACATCACACTGGCGGCAGCACTGGAACTGGCACGGCAACTGCGCGCCACTGGCGTGGTTGAACCGGTGCTGTCACGTGATGATGACCGGTATCTGCGGCTGCGGGAACGTATCCAGTTGGCACGTTCGCGCGAGGCAGATGTCTTCATTTCGTTGCACGCCGATGCTGCGCCATCTGCAAAGGCCTATGGCCTGTCAATCTTCACATTGTCAGATACCGCATCGGACAAGGAAGCGGCCCTGTTGGCGAAAAAGGAAAATCAGGCTGATCTGATAGGTGGGCCTGATCTGGCTGTTGAGGACCCGCAAGCGGCTGATGAATTGTTGCGCATGTTCCAGCGGGAATCAATGAACCAGTCGACCTATCTGGCAAGTGCGATCCTGAACCAGATTGGTGATTTGCCCGGCGGCACGAAGCGTGGCCATCGTTTTGCCGGATTTGCGGTGTTAAAAGCACCCGACATGCCTTCAGTGCTGGTTGAAATGGGATTTGTTACCAACCGGCGTGATGAAAGCAACCTGAAGAAGGAATCCTACCGCCGGAAGGTTGTTGAAAGGCTGGCACGGGCAATTATCGCCTATCTTGAGGAGTACGGGCCGCGCCGATGAGCCGCGATGACGGGTTACATTATGATGATGATCCGGTCGATCTGACCGAGATAGAACGCAGCGGGCGGCCGCAGCGCAAATCCTTGCTGCGCCGGTTTTTTGGCGTGCTGACGGTTCTTTTCAGTTTGATGTTTCTGGGACTGGTTGCCGCGTCGGCCGCAATATTGTGGGTGTTCTGGACCTACGGCAAGGGCTTGCCCGATTATCATCAGCTTGCAACCTATGAACCACCGGTTGCAACACGCATTCATGCTGGCAATGGCGCATTGCTGGCCGAGCACGCCACCGAAAAACGGGTATTCGTGCCGGTTGAGGCGATGCCGCCGTTGTTGGTACAGGCGTTTCTGTCGGCCGAGGACAAGGCTTTTTATTCGCATTTCGGTATTGATCCGCGGGCGCTGGTGCGGGCGACTGTCACCAATGCCATGAATTACGGGACTGGTCGCAGACCGATCGGGGCCTCGACAATTACTCAGCAGGTGACCAAGAATTTCCTGCTGACCAATGAAGTGTCGATCGACCGCAAGATCAAGGAAGCGATCCTGTCCTTGCGGATGGAGCGCGCCTTCACCAAGGATCAGATTCTGGGTCTTTATCTGAACGAGATCTATCTGGGTCTTGGCAGTTACGGGGTTGCGGCAGCGGCGTTGAATTATTTTGACAAGGCGCTGGACCAGCTGACGCTGGACGAAATGGCCTATCTTGCAGCCTTGCCGAAAGCACCTGCCAACTATCACCCGATCCGCCGCAGCGATGCTGCCCGGGCACGCCGCAACTGGGTGCTGACGCAAATGGTGGAGAACGGTTTCATTTCTGAAGGCCGGGCACGCGTTGCAGCAGGCCAGTCAATCGAAGTGGCGGTGCAAACCGGATATGATTCAACCGACGCACCCTATTTCGCCGAGGAAGTGCGCCGCGACATCGTTGAAAAATTCGGCGAGGACATGCTGTATTCTGGCGGATTGTCGGTCCGCACAACGCTTGATCCAGCCTTGCATCAGGCGGCGCGTACAGCGCTGGAACAGGGGCTGGAAGCCCTGGACAGACGTCAGGGATGGCGCGGCCCGCTGGAAAGTTATGATGGTAGCGACGATATCGAAGCCGTTCTTGCCAGCCATGAGAGTGGCATGCTGGACAATCATTTCGCCGCCATCGTGACCGAGGTGACAAAGGATCAGGCGCATATCAGGCTGCGCGACGGGCAGCCCGGGCGCATTCCTTTCAAGCTGGCCTTCTGGGCCTATCCACCGCGTGACGAGGATGGCGTGCGTCCGCAGCCCCTGGCCGATTTGCGCGATGCGCTGGCCATCGGCGATATCGTGATGGTGCAGCCACCCGTTGCCACCCCCGATCTGATCCGTGACGGGTTTGAGCCGGAACAGGAAGACTGGTCTTTATCACAGCGCCCGTTGGTAGAGGGGGCGATTGTCGCGCTCGATCCGCATACCGGGCGCCTGCTGGCGATGAGTGGCGGTTACAATTACCGCGATTCCGAGTTCAATCGGGCGGTTCAGGCGCTGCGACAGCCCGGATCAGCCTTCAAGCCATTTGTCTATCTGGCAGCGCTGGATCAGGGATATAACCCGACAACGCGCATTCTTGACGCGCCGCTTGTGGTTGATCAGGGGCAGGGCAAACCGAAATGGAAGCCGGCCAACTATACAAGGCGTTTCTATGGGCCTTCGATCATGCGGGTAGGGATCGAGAAGTCGCGCAATCTGATGACAGCGCGCCTCGCGATGAATCTGGGAATGGACGAGATCCAGGACTATGCCCGCCGGTTCGGACTGAATGACAATCTGCCGCCGCTGCTGTCCATGTCGCTTGGTGCTGGTGAGACAACGCTGATCCGTTTGACGGCAGCCTATGGCATGCTGGTGAATGGCGGCAAGAAGATCACGCCGAGTCTGATCGACCGCGTGCAGGACCGTCACGGCAAAACCATTTATCGCCATGATCTGCGTGACTGCAAAGGCTGTACGGATGAGGATGGCTGGTCTGGCCAGGAAGTCCCCGACCTTGCCGATATTCGCCCGCAACTGACCGAGCCGGCGTCGGCCTTTCAGATGGTGTCGATGCTGGAAGGGGTGATCAAACGCGGTACCGGCCGGCGGATCGACAGTCTTGATCTTGTTGTTGCCGGCAAGACAGGCACGACAAATGACAATACAAATGGCTGGTTTATCGGTTTTACACCTGATCTGGCAGTTGGTGTGTTTGTTGGCTATGACACCCCGCGCGCGCTCGGTAAACGCGAGACAGGCTCGACCGTGGCTGTGCCCATATTTGGCAATTTCATCGCCGCCGCATCGGCTGGCAAGCCGGTGATTCCGTTCCGCCGGCCAAGTGGTGTGACGATCATACCGGTGCATGCCGAGACCGGTGAGCGTGTTCTTCCCGATCATGAGAAGGCCATCTTTGAGGTATTCAAGCCCGGCCAGCGCCCTGGCGGGGCGCTGATTGATGTGCCTGGCAGTTCAGCCCGCGGTGCTGAAGATGAGGAAATTACGATCCCCGGTTTGTTCTAGGCCCCGCTGATACGATGACACCGCCGCGCGCGGCCCTTGTAACATGTGCAGCGGCGCGCTAGGAATGGCGGGTAATTTTTCGGAACCCCCACATCATGCAAGCTGAAACGCAGGCCCATATCGAGACCATCACAAGCGCACTGGACCTTTTGCGCACGCATGTGAATTTTGAGGCTGCTTTGGCGCGTCTTGAAGAGCTGGAAGCGCTGAGCGCCGAGGGCGATTTCTGGAATGATCAGACAGTGGCGCAAGAGGCCATGCGCGAGAAAAACAAGCTGCAACGCCAGGTCGAGATGATTGTCAGTCTGCAAACAGAACTGAATGATGCGGTCGAGCTGATTGAACTTGGCGAGATGGAAGGCGATGCCGATGTTGTCGCTGAGGCCGAGGCCGCCGTGGCTGCGCTGGTTCCCTTTGCCGAGAAACGTCAGCTTGAAAGCCTGTTGTCGGGCGAAGCTGACGGAAATGACTGCTTTCTGGAAGTTCACGCTGGTGCTGGCGGGACCGAGGCTCAGGACTGGGCTGCCATGCTGGTGCGGATGTATAGCCGCTGGTGCGAGCGTCGCGGCTTCAAGCTGCAGATGATCGAGGAAAGTGCTGGCGAAGAGGCCGGCATTAAATCGGTGACCATGCGGATTGAAGGCGACAACGCCTATGGCTGGCTGAAGACAGAATCCGGGGTGCACCGTCTGGTGCGTATCTCGCCCTATGACAGCTCCGCCCGCCGCCATACCAGCTTTGCCAGCGCCTGGGTCTATCCGGTGGTCGATGACAATATTGAAATTGAAGTCGAGGATAAGGACCTGCGGGTCGATACCTACCGCGCTTCTGGGGCGGGCGGTCAGCATGTGAACAAGACCGATTCTGCAATCCGGATCACCCATATTCCCACAAACATCGTTGTGCAGTGCCAGAATGATCGCTCGCAGCATCGCAATCGCGCCACCGCCATGAACATGCTGAAAGCGCGCCTGTACGAGCTGGAATTGCAAAAGCGTGAAGAGGCGGCAAATGACGCGGCCTCAGCAAAGACCGATATCGGATGGGGCAACCAGATCAGGTCATATGTCCTGCATCCCTACCAGATGGTGAAGGACCTGCGCACCAACGTTGAAAAGGGCAATGCCAACGGCGTTCTGGATGGCGATCTGGATGAATTTGTCGAGGCCAGTCTTGCCGCACGTGTCGGTGCACAGCGCAACGCTTGACAGGTGTCAGCCTGCCTCCGTCGGCGGCGCAAACAAATCTGAACGTTCTGACATCGGCTGATAGAAGGCGGCGGCAAACCCGGCTGCTTCGCGTGCCGTGATATTGAAGGGCGGTTTCAGCGGGCCGCGGAAATATGTACCGACAAGCCGGTGCCATGTGCTGACCGGATCAAGGCGCTGCAGCCCGCAGGCATAATCGAACCATGTCTTGCCAACGCCAACATGCCCGACCTCGTCATGCATGATAATGGCAAAGGCATCGGCGCTGGCGTCGTCACCTACCTCGCGCAACCGGTCGATCATCGCCGGGGTTACATCCAGCCCGCGCGCCTCCAGCACCAGTGGTGCGATGGCAAGGCGGGCCAGCAGATCATGTGCGGTTTCCTGCGCCGCCTGCCACAACCCGTCATGCGCTGGCAGATCGCCATAAGCCGCATCAAGGCCCGCCAGACGCTCGCTCAGCATCAGGAAATGGCGCGCCTCATCATCGGCCACCCCCAGCCAGTCATCAAAAAAGGCGCGCGGCAGCGCGGCATCGGTGTAACGGCAAGCCATATCAAGCGCCAGATCGATGGCGTTCAGTTCGATATGCGCAATGGCGTGCAACAACGCAATGCGCCCGCCGGGCGTTGGCCCGATACGGCGGCGCGGTACGTCACGCGTGGGTTTCAGTTCAGGCAGGTCCGGGCGGCCGGGGCGGTCAGGCGGTGTGGCAGTACCAATCCCGGTGATGCGCCCGCCATGCCAGTCAGCCACCAGCTGGCGTGTCTGGCCTGCCTTTTCCGCCGGATCATCTGTGCCCAGAATGATGCATAGCCGGTCTGTCAGTGTGTGCCGTGCTGTCATCATATGCTGGCCTGGCATTTTATACTGGCTGGCATTTTATACTGGTCTGGCATGCCGACATCATCTGGTTTGTCCAATTTTTGGGTTGGAAATTGCTAAATGCTACAGACTGCGAACGGTCTCCAGCACCTCTTCTGCATGGCCCGGGACCTTGACCTTTGGCCAAGCGGCCAGGCATGTGCCGTCGCTATCCAGAACAAAGGTTGCTCGCTGAATGCCCATATAGCTTTTGCCATACATTGATTTTTCCAGCCAGACGCCAAACTGCTCGCAGATGCCGGTTTCATCATCGGCGCCAAGTTCACAGGTCAGAGAATGCTTGGCACGAAATTTCGCCTGCTTTGCGGCAGTGTCTTTGGAAATGCCGATCACCCGGCATTCGGCAGCTGCAAATTCGTCAAGAAGGCCTGAAAAGGCAACAGCTTCCTTGGTACAGCCGGATGTGTCGGCGCGGGGAAAAAAGAACACCACCGTCTTGCCACCTGCATCGTCGGTGGATGAGAAAGAGCCTGTGTCGGTGGGGATTGTAAACGGGTCTGTTTTCTGGCCGGTTTCAAGCATGCTGAAGGTCCTTGTCCTGCGGTTTCCTTGCCCCGGCATGACGGCATCATCCTGATTGTGTTCCGGGGTTATTGCCTACGCGATATAGATAGGATGTTGGTGATTGATGGCAAGACAGCCCGATATCAACATGATAAAAGAACATGATCGATCAAGGGAACGTGCGCTGACCATGTCAGAGACAGACAACAGTCAATCAAAGGGTGATACCTACGGCGCTGATGGCCGCGGTGCGGGCGGCACTGATGCCAATGGTACCGATGGCGGCGGCATTGATGGTGGAGGCAAACTGCTGCGGCGTATCCTGATTGGAGTTGTTGGCGTGCTGGTGGTGGTGATTGCCGCCCCTTTTATCTATTTGCAACAGGCTGGCGGACTAACTGGTATTATCGAAGCGCAACTGGCACGCCAGCTGGCGCGCCATAACGAGGCGTTATCCCTGACGCTGGGCGATACCGGGGTTGAGGTGCGACTCCCCGCGATGCACCTGACGGTCACTGCGTCCGATGTGACCGTAGCCGGTGCTGATGCCAGTTTGACCATTCCCGAGGCAAGTGCTGTTTTCACGCCGACTGGATTGCTGGCGCAAAGGCCGTTTGAACTGGTCTTCTCTGACCTGCAGCTTGATCTGACGGTTGATCCTTCCGCGCGCAATATCGAAGGGTCGCCCGGAATGGCGTTGCTGGCTGGTCTGGTGGCCGGTGGCGCTTCTGGCGGCGCTTCTGGTGGCGCTTCCGGTGACACCAAAAGCCTGACTAACCAGCGGCTGCGCATTAACCGTGCGGTGCTGAATCTTCGCCATGTTGATGACACGGTGGCACCTATCGACCTCGTCAATATCAATGCAGTTGGCAGCTTTGACCAAGGCACACTTGTGAATGGTATGGTGTCTGCTGAACGTATGGCCAATGCGGCTCCGGCCGGCCGGCTGGAAGCAGCAGTCCTTGGTGACCCGCTTGGTAGCACCTTCAGCCTTGATGTGGCAGCCGATAACCTGCTGCTGGATGGTGTGACTGCATATGCGCCGCTGTCGGCTGAAATGTTGCCATTCAGCGGAAATATATCCGGCAGGATGAATGCCGCCATTCGTGATTCGGCGATTGCCGTGTTTGATCTTGATGCAGCGGCGACTGGCGGAACCCTTGCACTGCCGCAACCCTTTCGCGCGATTGACTATAAAACGGCGTCGGTGATTTCAACCTATCACCGCGACGGTGGAACATTGACTGTTGCACAAAGCGAAATTGTGCTGAATGACGGGCGTGTTCTGTCGGTGCAAGGCAACATTGCAGATATCGATGGCCCGGCGCCGGTCATTACCGGTCGTATCGATGGCAATGATCTGTCACTGGACAGCTTTTACGCTGACTGGCCAGACATGATGGCACCGCAGGCAAAGGCGATGCTCCAGGAACGGTTTTCCAGTGGCCAGCTGAGTGACCTTGGTATCAGCATCGCTGCTGAATTCGATCGAACGGCGCGGCGACTGAATATCGTTACACTTGACCTGAAAACAGCCTTGAGTGCTGTCGGTGTGGATATCGGTGCCGCACAATATGAACGCCTGCAGGGAACGGGTGACGGCACGCTGTCACTGCGCGTTGGTGCTGGCGGTGTTATTGAAGAGCTGTCTGTGGCAATGGGTGCCAGCAATGCAATGCTGACACTGGCTGGGCGTGAAGCGCCGCTGCTGGTCGGCCGTGTGCAGGCGTCCGGCGCGCTGCAGAATAATGGACTGGCGATTGAAGAAGTCAGCGTCAATCTGGCCAATGGCGGTGCCATGTCGGTGTCGGGGGTGTTGGGGCTTGGTCCTTCATGGACATTGGCAGGGGGATCCCTGTCCCTGTCAGCAAACAATATGGATGCGCGTGACTTTCACGCAATCTGGCCGGACTGGGCGGTGTCCAGGACGCGAAACTGGGTCGGGCGCAAGATACGTTCCGGGCGTGTTGAGGATGTGCGGCTGGATCTTGTCAGCCAGCGTGATGAAAATCGCCTGAAGGTTCGACAGATCGATGGCAGCATTACTGTGCGTGATGTCGAGATGGCGTTGGGTGCCGGTGTTCCGGTTATGACAGGCATCGATGGCCGGATGACAATTGCTGACAACAAGGCCGAAATTATCCTGACTGAAGGTGACGTCAGCGGTCTTGGGCTGGAAACGGCCAAGGTCACCATCGTACCTGTGATTGGAGGCAAGCCGCCACGGGCTGTTGCCGAACTGAATCTTAACGGTGACATGGGGGACGGGATTGCGCTGGCGACTTCCATGCGGATGATCAAGCCTGGCAATGGCGGCTATGATGCCACGACACTGCGCGCATCGGGCCAGACCATTTTTGATGTTGTGACACGGTTTCCGGTGCGCCCACGCCTGAAGCCGCAAGAGATTGACTTTGAAGCACAGGCGCGTGTTACCGGTGGTGTGTTTGAAAATCTGCCATTTGGAGCTGACGCGCGTGATGCTTCGGCAACAATCATCGCATCGCGCGGTGTGCTGAGCGTTGCCGGATCCGGGTTGCTGTTCGGCTTGCCGTCTGATTTTCGTTATGACAGCAGGCGTGATGGTAATGGTGATGGTGGTGCGGCCAAGCTGACCCTGGCAACATTGGGTCCGCTGGATCGTCTGCGTGATCTGGCGGACAATCTTGGTATTGTTGATATTGGCGGTGTCTATTTGGCGGATATCGATATGCGGGGTACAGCCGAACTTGCGCTTGATGCAGCGTTTCCCACCGGCCAGACGCTGCAACCCGGTGACATTGATGTTGGGATCGAGATGGTCGTCAGCAATGGCGAATTTGGAAACATGCCTGTTGTGGGGCAGGTCAAGAATGCCGAACTGGTGGCAAACTTTGATGCGACCGGGGCATCGGTATCCGGTTCAGCAGACCTGCTGGGCGTGGCCAGCAACCTTCTTGTGACATTTGATGATGATAGCGAGCGTGTCTCAATGCGCGCCAGCGCGCAGAAATCGGCAGCATTGGCCGAGATGATGTCGGCGCGTGCGGGCATTGATATCAACGGCACACTTGCTGGCAGTATAGAGCTGAACAGCGACATGCAGTTTGGTAATGTTCTGATCGATGTCGGGGTTGATTTCAGCGATGCTGGCGCGTCAGTGCCGACATTAGGCTGGGCGAAATTGCCGGATGAACCCGGCACAGCTGCGATGACCCTTGAACTGGATGAGGGACGGTTACGGCGTATCAACGACATCACTGTGACATCCGGCAGCCTGTCCGCACGTGGTGAGGTGCAGTTCAATGCGCCGGAAGATGGTCCCCTGAAAATAAGCGGTGCAACATTCCGTGATCTCGTCTGGCCCGGCAACGATATCCAGCAATTGACGGTGTCGACAGCCGAGAATGGTGACTGGCGCATTGCAGGCAATGCCAAGCTGATTGATCTGGTGCCATTGCGCCGCAACCGCGGGCTTGGTGAAGGCAGGGCCATCTCGTTTGAATTTCTTGCTGATCGCATCATCGCCGGTGACGGTATTGTCCTGAGCGGCCAGATCATCGGTTCAAAACGCAGCAATGGCGGCGGCAAGGCCCGCTTTTCGGGCGATCTTTTCAACAAGACAAAGCCATTGATCACCGAGGCGCAGGTTGACATTCAATTTGGTGAAAACGCCGATTTGATAGACGGCGCAGGTCTGGTCGGCGGGGCGGAAACATCAATCCGGTATGTTGATAACAAGGACAGTCCGGCTGAGCTGGTCATGACCTCTGACAATGGCGGCAGCACTCTGAAAGGACTTGGTGTGACCGACACCATCCGGTCGGGTGATCTGGTTCTCAAGACCAGATTTCTTGATGGATACGCCAATTTCGACACCAAAATCCGCATTACGAACTTCCGCGTTGTCGAGGCCCCGCGCGCGGTACGCGCCTTTTCGGTGCTTGGCCCGGCGGGACTTATCGGATTGCTGGAGGGCGAGGGTACCTATTTCGGATGGGGTGAGGCGTTGATCGAAAACCGTGGCCCTCAAGTCAGACTGAAACAGGTGGCCGGTCAGGGGCAGGCAGTGTCGGTTACGTTTGTCGGCGAGTATGAGCGCGAAACAAGAACGGTCGATGTCAGTGGTAATCTGGTTCCAGCCAGTTTCCTCAGCAACATAATCGGAGTCATACCGCTGGTCGGGCAAATTCTGACAGGCGTTGATAAGGCCGGGCTGTTTGTCACGCAGTTCAGCCTGAAGGGTGATATCGATGATCCGGACAGCTCTGTCGCACCGGCCTCGGTCATGCCCGGGGTGTTGCGCGATATTCTGAGCCCGTCCTGGCTTGAGCGCGAGGGCGAGCGTATTCTGGGCCCGTCAATTGATGAGTGACCAGTTTATCCCGGCAAGTCAGCTGATCACAATAAGGGCATGACGCTTCTTGCCAGCCGAAATCTTGGCACGTCCATCGCCGAAATCTGCGTCTTGCATCACATGATCTTCATCATTGATGGCGACATCATTCAGGCGAGCGCCGCCGCCGCGAATAAGCCGGCGTGCCTCGCCATTCGAATTGGCAAACCCAACCTTTACCAGCGCGGCGATCATGCCAAGACCGTCAGCGTCTTCAGCTGACAGCGAGATTTGCGGCAATCCGTCGCCCACCCCGCCATCGGCAAAAGTCTGCTGTGCAGTCTGCATGGCGTCGCCAGCAGCATCTGCACCGTGGCAAAGCGTTGTGGCCTCATTTGCCAGAATGATCTTGGCCTCGTTGATCTCGGCCCCTTCCAGCGTCCCAAGCCGGCGCACCTCATCCATTGGCAGTTCGGTGAAGAGCGACAGAAAGCGTTCAACATCGGCATCTTCGGTATTGCGCCAGAACTGCCAGAACTGGAACGGTGACAGGCGGTCGGCATTCAGCCAGATCGCACCATCTGCCGTCTTGCCCATCTTGGCGCCAGATGCGGTGGTAATCAGCGGTGATGTCAGGCCGAACACTTCCTGGCTGTCAACACGGCGCGTCAGATCGATGCCGGTGACGATGTTGCCCCACTGGTCCGACCCGCCCATCTGCAGCACGCAGCCATACCGCCGACGCAGTTCCATGAAGTCATAGGCCTGCAGGATGGCATAGTTGAATTCGAGGAATGACAGCGGTTGTTCGCGGTCCAGCCGCAACTTCACCGACTCCATGCCCAGCATCCGGTTGATCGAAAAATGCGGTCCGAAATCCCGCAGGAACCGGATATAGGCCAGATTGTCCAGCCACTCGGCATTATCGACCATGATTGCGTCTGTCGGGCCATCGCCGAAAGTCAGGTACTTCTCAAACACCTGGCGAATGCCCTGCTTGTTGTTTTCAATGTCCTGATCGGACAAAAGCGGGCGGGCCGCATCCTTGCCGGACGGGTCGCCGACCTTTGTTGTACCACCGCCCATAAGAACAATCGGCTTGTGCCCGGTGCGTTGCAGAACGCGCAGCATCATGATCTGCACAAGCGAGCCAACATGCAGGCTGTCAGCCGTGCAATCAAAGCCGATATAGGCCGGAATAACCTGTTCGGTGGCGCGTTGATCCAGACCCAGATCACTGGTGATCTGGTGAACATAACCGCGTTCAGTATAGGTGCGGATCAGTTCGGAGTCGTATGACATCGGGCGTTCGGCTTTCTATTCGAAAAGGGGTTCGGGGGTTTCTTCCGGCAGTGCGTCATCGAGATAGGCCGATACCCGTTCGACCATCTGGTCCAGATGGTCGGTGAAAAAATGATTGGCGCCGGGTACAACATCCACATCGATGGTGACACCCTTCTGGATGGACAGCCGCTCGACCAGCTTGTGAACGGAATCTGGTGGCACGGCTGTGTCGTCTTCGCCATGCACAATAAGACCAGATGCCGGGCAGGGGGCCAAAAACGTGAAGTCATGTGTCACCGCCGGCGGGGTGACAGAGATGAAGCCGCGAATTTCTGGTCGGCGCATCATCAGCTGCATGCCGATCCACGACCCGAATGAAAACCCGGCGATCCAGCATTGTGTTGATGCCGGGTTCTGTGACTGCAGCCAGTCCATAGCCGTGGCTGCATCAGACAATTCGCCCTCACCATTATCATAGGTGCCCTGGCTGCGGCCAACGCCGCGAAAGTTGAACCGCATGACAGCAAAGCCGCGCGACTGAAAATGCTGGTATAATGCATAGGTCACACGATTGTTCATTGTGCCGCCGCGATCAGGCTCGGGATGGAGGATCAGTGCGGTCGGGGCGTCAGGCGCTTCGGCAGGCATGTATCGGCACTCAATACGTCCCTCTGGACCGTTGATAATCACCTCAGGCATGATCATTCCACTTTTCTTGTGATTTTATGGAAAGCGCTTATATCTTAATACGATCGACAGGCCAAGTCGGCATACGCAGACAAGGTTAATTTCGATAAACTGCTGGTGGCATCTGCCCGAGTGTAACTGTGTCCATCTTACGCTATTCCGGGCCTTGAAGGGAGCAGAGGGATGTTCGCAAAGCTGAACCGTGATTTGAACGCTATTCGTGCGCGCGACCCGGCTGCCGGCAACAAGCTCGCGGCGATGTTTCTGTATCCCAGTTTTCAGGTGATGCTGGCATACCGGATTGCGAATCCTTTGTGGAAGGCCGGTCTGAAGTTCATCGCCCGTTTTATCATGCAGCTGGCGCGCTGGTTTACCGGCATCGAGATCCATCCGGGCGCGACAATAGGTTGCGGCTTTTTTGTGGATCACGGATCAGGTGTGGTGATTGGTGAGACCTCGGTTGTTGGCCGCAATGTAACGCTGTATCAGGGTGTGACGCTTGGCGGTGTACTGCCGGCTGTCGATGCCGAAGCGCAGCGCTCCATCAAACGCCATCCGACGCTGGAAGATGATGTTATTGTCGGGTCAGGTGCGCAGATTCTGGGCAACATAACCGTTCTTGCCGGCGCTCGTGTTGGTGGTAATTCGGTTGTGACAAAAGATGTGCCGGCAGGTGCGACGGTCGTTGGTGTGCCGGCACGTCAACTGGCTGCGAAACCCGCAACCCAGTCAAAAATCACAGCCGACGCGCCTTTTGCGGCTTACGGCGTCAGCAATCCCGATGATGTTGACCCGCGCGGACGGACCATTGCCGCACTGGTTGATGAAGTGCACAGCCTGCGGGCGCGGTTGAACGATATGGAAGACAGGCTGTCCGCCTCGGCATTGCATGATGAAGCCGGCAAGCCGATGTTGGGTGAAGAGCCGCCACTGACGCCGCGGTCTCGCAAAAGCTGATCCACGATCATGTCACAAGGCCTCATGTCACCGGGACCGGCCCTTTATCTGGACAATAACGCCACAGCGCCGCTGCGTCCGGAAGCCGTTACGGCCATGCAACAGGCAATGGGGCCGCCGTCAAACCCGTCTTCGGTGCATGGATTCGGGCGGTCAGCACGCCTGATCGTCGAGGGCGCGCGCGAAGAGATCGCCATCCTTGTTGGCAGCCGTGCTGCAGATATCGTGTTTACCAGCGGCGGGACCGAGTCCAACAATCTGGTGCTGTCAGGCTTTGATCACATCATCACCAGCGCGATCGAGCATGATTCTGTTCTGCATGCTGCGCCCGGTGCAGATATTGTGCGCGTTGACCGGGACGGGCTTATTGATCTGGATCATCTCGCTGACTGCTTGGATGCTGTGCCGGATGCGATGCGTGCAAAGACACTGGTTTCCGTGATGATGGCGAATAATGAGACCGGGGTCATCCAACCGATCGAATCTGTTGTTGCAATGGCGCGTGACGCTGGTGCTGCGGTGCATAGCGACATGGTGCAGATGCTGGGAAAGACGCATCTCGATTTTGCCAATAGCGGGCTGGATTATGCCACCATATCAGCGCATAAAATTGGCGGCCCCGCAGGTGTTGGTGCTTTGCTGGTGCGGCCCGGCAACCGGTTGACAAGCTTGCTGCGTGGCGGTGGTCAGGAAAAGGGAC
>JADHLH010000051.1 GCA_016780765.1 Alphaproteobacteria bacterium
GCCAATGACGATGTGGTAGACGCATTACAGACAAATACCTTTGCCCCCGGTGCCATTGCCATGGCGCAATTTGATGGCATGACAGCCGCTGTTCCTGTCGATGGCTGGACACAGATGGTTGTCTACCGCAAGGACCTGTTTGATGCTGCCGGCCTTGATGCACCGACCAGCTACGCCGCAATCGAGGCTGCTGTTGATGCCCTGCACAACCCGCCATCAATGTATGGTTTTGTTGCGCCAAACAAGGTTGATGAGAACTTCATGAGCCAGGTTCTGGAACATGTGTTCCTTGCCAATGGTGTATCACCGGTCAGTGCTGACGGTTTCGCACCGTTCGATGTGGCTGCCACGACCGAAGTTCTGGACTTCTACAAGAAGATTTCCAAGGCATCACCTCCGGGCGAGCTGTTCTGGAAGCAGTCTCGCGAGATGTATTTCGCTGGTCAGGCCGCGATGATCATCTGGTCACCATTCATTCTTGACGAACTGGCTGGTCTGCGGGATTCCGCTCCACCAACCATCAATGATGACCCGACTTCAACCGAGCTTGCTTCAAAGACCGGTATTGTGACCACATTTGGCGGTCCGTCGAACGCATCTGGTGCTGCCTGGGCCGATATCCGCTATTTCGGTATCACCAGCGACGCCAACACTGATGTGGCAGCCGAGTTCGTGACCTATTCAATGAAAGACGGTTACGCCAGCACATTGTCGATCGCACCAGAAGGCAAGTTTCCTGTACGCCGCGGTGAGCCGACCGATACAGCGCGTTACATCAAAGCCTGGTCAAAGCTGCCGGTTGGTGTTGACCGCAAGGCACCACTGTCCGACCTCTATGCCCCGGCGATGATCAATCGCATTGTTGGTGGTCTGGAAACAGCAGACCGTTGGGGTGTGAAGGAAGGCCAGCTTTCACTGGCGTCAAAGATCATCAACTCGCAGGCAATCAACCGGATTGTTCGCCAGTATATTGACGATGAAATCGGTGCAGCTGATGCTGTTGCCAAGATGAACGCCGAACTGGCGTCTATCGAGTAGACAAATCCGCGGAAAGCTGCTGCGGTGGCTGTCCGCTATTCCTTGACCCATTTTCGGTCCTGAAAGAAACATGTCACGTACATCCAGATCAGAATTTCAGGGCGTGCTGGCCCGCCGTGAAAAGCGGTTGGCCTACCTGTTGCTATTGCCAACATTCATGCTGGTTCTGGCCATCGTACTGCTGCCATTGGTGGCAAATTTCTGGATTTCCTTCAAACCGGTCACGCTTGGCGATCTGCGCCCGCCATCCTTGATTATCAAGGAAGCGGCGCGCGGGACCATTGCCGCGCCTGGTGACGCTTTCAAGATTGAATATCGCTTTCGCAATTCCTCTATGAAATATCCGCTTGCAGAGGCGTCGGTGCGTGACACACTGCCTGACGGTTTCACGATCACCGCGCTTGATCCGGCATGTGACATCACTTCCGAAGCGGGTGCGCGTAGTATCATCTGCACGCTTGGCGATCTAGATGCAAAGGCACGCGGCAAGCTGGTTATCGAGGCCGTGCTGCGGGACCCGCTCAAGGTCAGCAAGGATATCCTGAAAGCCAGCAAGCCCGAGACGGTCTTCACAGCGCAGAATGTGATGACATCCTTTGACTTCACCATCGAGAATTTTGAGAAGGTGTTTTCCGCCGCGGAATTCTGGAATGTGCTGAAGACATCCATCTATTACACGGTGTTTGGCACGGCGGGGGCATTGTTGTTTGGCCTGTTTGCAGCGCAGATCATGCAGAAAACATTTCCCGGCAGATCGGTGATCCGCGGATTGCTGCTGTTTCCCTATGTGGCGCCGGTTATCGCTGTCGCGTTTTCCTGGGTGGTGCTCTTCGATCCGTTCTCCGGTGTGGTGAATGCGATGTTGCTGCAGGCCGGTGTTGCCGAGGGGCCGATCAATTTCTTTGGCCAGCGCAAAGTGAATATCAGCGTTTTTGGCCTGACAATTGAATTTCCTGTCGCACTCAGTATGGTCATCCTGTTTGAGGTATGGCGTTATTTTCCTTTGTCATTCCTGTTTATTCTGGCGCGCATGCAGTCCATTCCGGCAGATATATACGAAGCAGCAGAAATGGACGGAGCCACACCGTTCCAGCAATTCTGGTTTCTGTCGCTGCCATTTATCGCCGGCATTCTGTCAGTGCTGTTTCTGCTGCGTTTTATCTGGACCTTCAACAAGTTTGACGACATTTTCCTTTTGACTGGCGGCAATGCCGGCACACGCACCCTGACAGTGAATGTCTATGAACAGGCATTTGCCATTTCCAATCTGGGGGCAGGGGCGGCTGTCGCTGTAGTGATTTTTGTCTTCCTGCTGATCTTCTCGATCATCTTCATCCGCTTCTCGCCAAAGGATGCTGGCTGATGAGGTTTTGGATGACAGGCATGTTCGCCAGTGCCCTGACAGGCTTTGTCTGGGTCGCCCTGTGGCATCTGGTGCTGACCATGACAGCCATCCTGACGATGGGTGCTGCCTTGCCTCTGGCCCTTGGTCCAGCTGCGCTTGCCGGTCTTGTGGCAGGTGTGTTTGCCGGGTTTCAGCGTCCGGCATCATCGCGCAATCGGCGCATAGCCGGCATTGCCCTGATCGCCTGCCTGCTGTTTGGTTTTTCACTTGGTGCGCCGTTTGACCCGGCTGGTCTGTTGGCTGTGTGGCAGCGTGTGCTGCTTCTGGTGCTGGCATCTGCAGCCGGTTGGTTGAGCATTGAAAAAACGGTCGGGCCTGCCACTGCCGGATATATGGCGCGCTACGCCGCCGAAGAATTCTATCTGCGCCTGTTATGGGGGCTGGGGCTGATGATGTTCGTGCTGATCGTCGCCGTACCATTCTATGTGATGGTGATGACCAGTCTGAAAAGTCAGCAGAGCCTGCTGATCAATCCGCTGGATTTGTCGATTGATTACAGTCTTGGCGTCACAAGGCTGCTGCGCTCATATATCGAGCTGTTTACAGATTATGGCTTTATGACCCTGTTGATCAATTCGGCGGTGGTATCAGTGGCGACAGTGATCATCACATTGCTGTTTTCCGTTCCGGGGGCCTATGCAGTGGCGAAATTGCGGTTTCCCGGGCGCCAATGGCTGTCTGGCTCGGTACTTCTGATCTATCTGATCCCGGCCATTATTCTTGTGATCCCGCTTTATGCGGTGTTCAGCCAGCTTGGTATGCGCAATTCGCTGTTTGCCTTGTGTATTGTCTATCCGGCGACGACGATCCCGGTGGCAGTCTACATGCTGCGCGGATATTTTGCGGGTCTGCCGTCCGATCTGGATGATGCAGGCCTGATGGATGGGCTGTCACGGCTGCAGATCATCACACGTATTGCGATGCCCTTGTCGATGCCGGCAATCGCGTCGGTCGCCCTTTATGTCTTCATGATTGCATGGAACGAGTTCTTGTTCGCGTTCATGTTTCTTGATGATGTGAAGCTGTTCACCCTGTCACGCGGAATCGTATCCCTGAACTCATCCGAAGTACCGCGCCAGCATCTGATGGCAGGTGCGGTTATCGCGACAGCTCCCGTATTATTCCTGTTCCTCTGGTTTGAAAGATTCCTGGTGTCCGGCCTGACAGCAGGAAGCGTGAAAGGATAACTTGATGGCGAAACGAATCGAAGAAGCGATCAATATCATCAAGATGAATGACCGGGGGGGCTATACCGTTCCCACCAACCGACTCTATCCCTATCAATGGAACTGGGATTCCGGATTTACTGCACTGGGAATCTGGCATTTCAACAAATGGCGGGCCTGGCTCGAGATTATGGCCCTGCTTGATGCGCAATGGCAGGACGGGATGATTCCGCATATTGTGTTCCGGCACAATGATCCGGACTATTTTCCGGGGCCGGCGATCTGGGATACCAACACCGAGCCGCCAACAAGCGGACATTCACAACCGCCGGTGCTGGCCAGCATCATCTGGCGGATTGTCCAGATGGGCACTGAATATGACAAGAGAAAGGCGATCGAAGTCTTTCCAAAACTGATGGCCTATCACCGCTGGTTCAGTGCTGCGCGTGATCCCAAGAACAGCGGCGTGATCAGTATCATTCATCCGTGGGAATCTGGTCGTGACAACTGTCCTGACTGGGATATCGGTATGCGTAATATCGTGGTGCCGGACAATCTGGAAAGCTATGCGCGGCGAGATACATCGCATGTGGATAGTGATCAGCGTCCGACGCAAGAGCAATATGACCGCTTCATCACGATCGTCAAATTTGGCAGGGAATGTGGATGGGACAACCAGACCATTCATGCCGAGGGTCCTTTCCTGATGGCCGATCCCGGGGTGCAGTTCATTTTCCTTCGTGCCAGTCGTGATCTGCTGGCAATGGCGCAGCATCTGGGCATGGATATGGCCGTTGATGAAATCAGGGGATGGGTTGACCGTGTTGAAGCCGGCTCGGACTTCCTGTGGAACGAAGAGGTTGGCGGCTATTGTGCGCGTGATTTGCGGACTGGCCAGTTCAGTGACGCCATCACCAACGCGTCGACGCTCAGCTTCTTTGCTGATGTTGGGTCACCCGAACAGCGAGCGAGTATGGCAGCGCATTGTCGGCGTATACTCGATGCCAGCAGCTTTGGCATGCCAAGCTGGGATCCCGACCACCCGGCATTCGAATCACAGCGTTACTGGCGTGGTCCTGTCTGGGCCATCATGAACCATATGGTGATCAGCGGTCTTGAGGATGCCGGCCTTGCCGATCTGGCAGCGCGGGTGCGCAGGGACACGATCAATCTGATTGATGAGCGCGGTATGGCAGAATATTTCGATCCACGTGATGGTGATGGTCTTGGCGGCATGGATTTTTCATGGACCGCAGCCATCTATCTCGATCTGAACAAGACCGAAGTCGCGGCATCGCTTGCGGCAGGCGGGTGAGGGCGGAAGAATGGCATCGATACAGCTGAGCGCTGTTGAAAAATGGTTTGGTGACCTGCAGGTCATCAAGGGCATCGATCTGGCCGTTGAAGAGGGTGAGTTCGTGGTCTTTGTGGGCCCGTCAGGTTGCGGAAAGTCAACGCTGCTGCGGATCATCGCCGGCCTTGAAGATGCCAGTGAAGGTGCGGTGATCATCGATGACAATGATGTGACCGGCAATCTGCCGTCCGAGCGCGGTCTGGCTATGGTGTTCCAGTCCTATGCGCTCTACCCGCATATGGATGTGGGTGAGAATATCGGTTTCGCGCTGAAAACCGCTGGCATGCCCACAGCTGACATCAAAGACCGCGTCGACAAGGTGGCAGCCATCCTGAAGCTGGAAAGCCTGCTGGATCGTTTGCCAAAGCAATTGTCAGGTGGCCAGCGGCAGCGTGTTGCCATCGGCCGCGCGATCGTGCGCGAACCGGTCGGGTTTCTGTTTGATGAGCCGCTGTCCAATCTGGATGCTGCTTTGCGGGTGAATATGCGCCTCGAAATCTCGCGCCTCCATGCGCAGCTCGGCATCACCACCATCTATGTAACGCATGACCAGATCGAAGCGATGACCCTTGCCGACAGAATCGTTGTGCTGAATGAAGGGCGGATCATGCAGGCTGGCAGTCCGCGTGAACTCTACAACAACCCCAACAGCCGGTTTGTTGCTGAATTCATCGGCAGTCCGAAGATGAATGTGCTGCCCTGCACCGAAAAGGCAGGTCAGATCGTTTTTGCCGGACAAGCCGCGAGCAGCGACCTGAAGGCAGGCACATCTAGCGCGGAATCTTTGTCATCACCCTCTGGTGCGGTTGCCAGCCTTGGCATCAGGCCGGAGAATATTGCGCTGTGTGATGCGGATGCTGGCCAGATCAACGGCAGTGTTGCGGTGTGCGAGTATCTGGGATCTGAGCAGTTTGCCTATATTGACTGCGGCTTTGACGAAATGGTCACCGTGCGCGTCGCACCGGATGAAGCGGTGCCGGTTGGCAGCGTTGTGGGGCTGTCGTTTGCTCGCGAAAAACTCTACACATTTGATGGTGATGGCGCCCGCCTTTGATCGATATCGCTCCAGTTTGATATGACTGTGACGCACGGTCATATCTTTTACACAAGGTGCATATCCATTGACCGGTAAGGATCGCCAAGATGACTGACAATGTCCGGCCCGACATAGACACACCTGACTTTGAATCTGCCGCTTTTCTGCGCGAACATGTCGATTCGATATTGGCGTTTTATGCGCCGCGCATCTTCGATCCGGCCGGCGGATTCTTTCAGCATTTTCTGGATGATGGCAGCATTTATGATCATCAGCTTCGTCACCTTGTCAGCTCGACCCGCCTGGTGTTTAACCACAGCAACGCTTTTCTGCAGACGAAAGAGCAGAAATACCGTGACTGGGCGGCGCATGGCATCGCGTTTCTGCAAGACCAGCACCGCCAGCGATCGGGTCACTATGTGTGGCAGCTGAAGGGCGATGAAATTGACGATGGGCGCGCCATGGCCTATGGGCATGCCTTCGTCATCCTGGCAGCTTCATGGGCTGCACGTCTCGATATCACCGGCGCGCGCGAGATGATTTATGACTGCTGGTCGTTCATGGAAGCGCATTTCTGGGAACAGGATCACACAGCCTATGCGGATGAGCGTGATGCAAGTCTGGCCACCCTTTCCGACTATCGCGGGCAAAACGCCAATATGCATGCGGTTGAGGCCTTGATTGCCGCCTATGAGGCGACGGACGATCGCATGTTTCTGGACCGGGCGCAGCGTGTTGCGCAGCAGTTCTGTCAGGTCCTGGCTGACAGAGCGAACGGCCAGATCTGGGAACATTATACAGACAGCTGGGACATCGACTGGAATTACAATATCGACAAGCCGGATGATCTGTTCAAACCGTGGGGGTTTCAGCCCGGTCACCAGATTGAATGGGCCAAACTGCTGTTGCAACTTGACGCGATTGCGCCAAAGGACTGGTATCTGCCGGTTGCGCAGCGCCTGTATGACACGGCGATCGACAAGGGGTGGGACAGCCAGTATGGCGGGCTTGTCTATGGGTATGCGCCGGACGGCAGTTTTGCCGACGCCAACAAGTATTTTTGGGTTCAGGCCGAAGCGATTGCCGCGAGCTGGCGATTGTTCACCAAAACAGGTGATGTCAGATATCGACAGGATTACAACAGATTATGGGATTGGTCATGGTGGTATCTCGTCGATCACCAGCATGGGGCATGGTACCGCATCGTGTCGCGTGAAGGCGCGTGGCTGGAACCTTATAAATCACCTGCCGGCAAGGTGGACTATCACACGATGGGCGCCTGCTGGGATGTCTTGCAGGTCATGGAACAGCAACGCTGATCGCGCCCGGTGGGGGCTGTGCGACCGATCACGATTGTGTGCATGCCCCCGATTGAGTGGCATGCACCAACCGCGTCCTGCAGGCCGGCATGACAGGCAAAGGTCGGCTCTGGTCATGTTAGCGGCATGCTTCGTTGAGCAGGTTTTTATGACAATTCCCGGTCCCGCTCCTGGTGCCGGGGTGGTTTTGTGACCCTTGGACATTGCTGACCTGCAAAAAACATTGGCCCCCGGCCATAGGACCGGGGGCCTGTTAGCACCTGATTGCAGGGAGATAAACAATCAGATGCGGACTGTAACCCCTTGTCGGTCTAGCGCAACAATGCCGCCGTCAGGGGCGTGGTAGCAGGCAAAGAATTCTTGTGGTTCCATAGACTGACGAATGTCCTTGTGAAGCATTGGACGCGTCGCGCGAGGGAAGGAAACACGGCGTGTCCGGCTTGCGGCATTCAGATCGCTGAAAAAGGAAACAGTGATGTCAGTCATGGCAAAAACTCCTGGTGCTCTTTCGTTTTGGCGGGGAGCAAGTGGAGGAAGTCTTGTTACCCGCCGGTGAAGTAAAACTAACTCCAGTAATGTTAATGAATCGTTAATTGCTAATAACAACAATGCGAGAAGTCAGTCAGCTTCAGCCTGAAAACGGGTTAACCGGTGTAAAAAGGCGAAAACGCACAGCACGAGAGGATGGCGATGACAGGCCAGCCACAAAATCCATTTGCTAATTTGCCAACCTCTGGTCAGTTACAAGTTGGCGGGCAGGGCGGCGGTGCCAACCCGCCGTCCGGGTTTGGTGACAGGCGTGCAATCAATCGGTTCACCAAACTGGAATTTTCAGGAACCGCAATGGATTTGTTTGGCATAAGATTGATCAATATTATTCTAATTGCTGTAACTGTTGGGATCTGGATACCGTGGGCGCGGGTGCGTAACCGCCGGTTTTTCTATAATAATACGCGGATACTTGATGACGGGCTGGACTATCTGGCAACAGGCTTTGATCTGTTCAAGGGATGGGTCGTCGTGACAATCATATTGTTGGCATTTTATGCTCTGCCCATGCTGGGGGTCCCGTTCCTGCAGGAAGGGTTGAGTGTGCTGCTGTTGCTTGTCTATCCCTGGGCGCTCAACAAGTCGCTGCGTTTCAACGCGCGCAATTTGGCCTGGCGCGATGTCCGTTTTGATTTCCATGGCAGTTATCTTGGTTCGCTCTGGAATTTCTTCCTGTTCCCGGTGATCGGCATTCTGACATTTGGCCTGCTGCTGCCGATGGCATCGCGCTCGATGCGGGATTACATTGCCAGCCGCTACAGCTTTGGTACCGCCGGTTTCTTTTCTGAAAGTTCTCTTGGCGCTTACTATGGTGCGGGCCTCAAGACGCTGTTGCTGTTCCTTGCATTGTTCTTTCCTCTCATGATCCTGCTGATCTCGACAGCTGCCGGGGCGATCATTGACGGTGTGTCATATGCCGGGGATGGGAATGATTCGTCGAATCTGGCTCTTGCTGTCCTGAACATACTTATGGTTCAGATCCACCCGCTTGCCTTCCCGCTTACCCTTGGTTTCATTTTTATGGTAACTGGCGCGTATTATAGGGCGCTGACCCGCAATATCATGCTTGGCAGTCTGCGCCTGAAGGTTGGAGTCCGGTTTCGCAGTACAGTATCCGGCCTTGTTCTGGCATGGATAGTGGCAACCAATCTGTTGCTGGTGATTGTGTCGGTCGGACTTTTGCTTCCGTGGGCGCAGGTACGGCAATATAAATATCTGACGGAAAATACCGAGATACGCCCGATCACTGAACTGACCGGCTTTATTGACCGGCAGTCGCGCGCCGGGCATTCGGTTGGTGACGCTGTCGGTGAGGCAGGGGATATCGAAGTCAGCTTTTGATAGCGGATAGCGTAGCGCGTAATGCCGCATCTGACAGGACCCGATCATGCAGTTTCATGGCAATCTGACCGAAGCAGGAAGCACGCGGCGCGTGCGGGCAGCGCTGCTGGTCGATGAGCCGGGTCAGAGCCCGCAGACACTTTGTCTTGCACGGGAAGATGACACGCCGGTGGTTCAGGTCTCTGTCGCCGACGTTATTCCGGCCATTGGCGGCGGCGATACGCGCCTGCGACTTGCAAGCGGCGACATCTTTCATTTGGCTGCCAGTACAGATAGTCGGCCCCTTGAGCCGTTTTTTCCGGAAACAGTGCAGCGGGGCGCGGTGCTGGCGCGAATCGAAGCGGTCGGTTGGCGCGGCGCCACCATTCTGGCAGTACTGTTTCTGCTGCTGATCGCAGGCATTCGCTTTTCAATAGCGCCGGCAGGAGACCTGCTCGCGCAATTGGTGCCGCCCCATATCGTTGAGCGCGGCTCGTCAATGGTGTTGCAACAGCTTGATACCCTGTTGTTCGAGGAGAGCCAGCTTCCAGTGGTTGAACAGGACAGGATACGTGCTGACTTTGAGACATTGTTACCGCTTGTGCCGGCGAAATTTCACAACACCAGGCTTCATTTTCGCAGTGCACCCGGTATCGGACCAAATGCCTTTGCGCTGCCAGGGAATGACATCGTGCTGTTGGATGAGCTGGTAGATTTTGCCGACAATGATGATGTGGTTCTGGGTGTGCTGGCACATGAATTGGGGCATGTCGTTCATCAGCATGCGTTGCGGTCGGTTACGCGCGGTGCCGTGGTAGCCATTGGCGTCAGTCTGCTTGTAGGCTCTCAGGACTCGATCTTTGAAGAAATCGCCGGCTTTGGCAGCAGTCTTGTTCTGTCACGCCAGTCACGTGAATTTGAGGCCGAGGCCGATGGGATGGCGCAAGGCTGGATCCGGGAAGCAGGGCGGGATAAGCAGGCACTGATCACATTCCTTGAAAAGCTGGCCGCAGAGTGCGGCGCGATGTGTGAAGGGGGCAGCATTCTTGACTCGCATCCGTCTCTCGCCGATCGCATCTCTGCCCTTGAAAACTGATGCCGCTCAGCCTTTTGATGATCACTCCAGGCGCATGACCTTGCAGCCAAGATAGTCTGCGTCGCGGTTATCATGGCTGACCAGCAGTACCGACATGCCGCGGGCGCCGCACAAGGCTTTCAGAGCATCAAAGCAGCCGGTGCGCATGTCCCAGTCCAGGGCGCTGAAACTTTCATCAAGCAGCAGGACGGGCTGGTCGCGCAACAACGCACGGGCGAGGGCGACGCGTTGCTGCTGCCCCCCCGAAATGTGACCGGGTAACCGTGTTTGCAGCCCGTCTATACCAAGTTCGGCAAACGCCGCATCAAGTCTCTGCTGCGAGACTGAGGTGCCGGTGATGCCAATGCTGACATTGCGCGCGCAGGTCAGATGGTCAAACAGATTGTCAGACTGGAACACGGTGCTGACCGGACGGTCCCACGGCATCTCGTTATGAAACGCCTTGCCCTGCCAGCTGATACTGCCTTCATCCGGCGTCTCAAAACCGGCAATCAGATCCAGCAGCGTTGTCTTGCCTACCCCGGACGGGCCCTGAACGGCCAGAATTTCGGCAGGCTGAATCTGAAAATTATAGTGAAAACGCAGACCGCCAGATCTGGAAAACGCCAAATTCTGTACCTCAAGCATGGGGCTGGTTTCCAATTCTGCGGGACATCAGGTGGAACAGAAGAAAGATGCCAATAGTAAGGCACAACAGCAGCAGCGCCAACGCCGCCGCTTCGCCAGAACGATACCGGGCCATGGTCTGATACAGCAGCCATGGCAATGTCTGAAACTGCTGGCTGCCGAAAAGCGCGATGACAGTCATATCACCAAGTGACAGCGCAGCGCTGAGGCCGGCGGCATAGCCAAGTTCGGGTGCCAGTGCGGGCAGCGTGATCCATCGCAGCCGTCGCCATCCCCGAATGCCAAGCCCGGCGCATAACCTGTCATGCGTCGCCGCGAGGGCGGCCATACGCCCTTCAATCACCCGGTAGGCAAAGGGCAGGGCAACAAGCATGTTGGCAAGCAGGACCAGTGCAGGTGCGAGGGTGAAGATGTTCGCCACTGGTCGCAGCAGGATGAACAGCCCGGTGCCCAGCACAATCGCCGATACTGCCAGATACAGCGACACCGCTACATCAAGCCACCATACGCTGCGTCCCGCGCGTACGCGTCTGGTTCGCGCAGTTGCCATCATGAAGGCCAGAAGCGTCGCAAGGCCACCTGATGCCAAACCGACACATAGTGATGCGGTCAGCGCACGCCAGAATGCTGGCCAAGCCAGCACACCGGCAAGATGCGGGCCAATACCCCTCACGATCACTGCCACCAGTGGCAAGACAGCAATGACAACGAACATCGTGATGATCAGATAGTCTGTTAGGCGTGATGGCCATTGCTGTTCGCCGCGTTGGTGCAATGGCCGCTGCAGAAGGGCGGGCATGGCAGCCCATGACGGGCCAGAAAAAGCAGTCAGTCCGATAACCACCAGGGCGCAGATCAATAACTGCAAACAGGCCAGTTGGGCCGCCCGCGGCAGATCGAAGTTAAAGCGCAAGGCGGTGTAGATGCTGACCTCCAGCGTCGTCACAGCCGGTCCGCCGCCCAGTATCAGAACCAGTGCGAATGAAGTAAAACACAGCAGAAAAACCAGTGCCAGCAAGCCGGGAATAACCTGCCCCAGGGCGGGCCATTCGATCAGGCGAAAGCGCTGCCATTCGGTCAGACCCCATTGTGCGGACTGGCGCCAATGCGCAGCCGGGATACCCGACAGGGCACCCATCAAGACGCGCATCATCAGCGGCGCGTTGAAAAACACATGTGCCAGCAGAACCGCGCCGATCCCGTAAATTGGGGGCAGGCCGGGCAGGCCAACGCTCTGCGACATACCGGAAATTATTCCAGATTGTCCCCATACGCCGATCAGGCCGCTGGCCGCGACCGTCGTTGGCAAGATCACTGGCAGGAACGAAAAGGTGATCAGCAATTTTCCCGCGGGACCTGTCAACCGCCGCCATCCCGCCCGCGCGACCGCCACCGCCAGAATTAAAGACAGCAAAGCCGATATACCGGCCTGAAACAGGGTGAATCGTGCCACATGAAAAATATAGGTAAATCCGTTAGTTCCGGTGACAGGCGGTGGCGTGCCGGCTGTGCCAAACAAGGCGCCCAGTGCCGCAAAAGCCAGTCCGAAAAGCCCGGCGGCGATGGCAAGGCCAGCGATGCTGGCCCCGCCGGGGTTGTTCCAGTTTTTTGCAAGGTAGGTCAGCTTGGCACCACAGCTATTCTATTGGCTGAGGGCGGTCTGCCATTCGGCAACCCATCCCGATTTGCCAGCTTCAACCTCCTCAGGCGTGAACAGCAGCGACTTTGCCGGTGAAATCAGCCTTTCAAACGCAGCTGGCACAGCAGCCTTGCCGGCAGGATACATCCAGTTTGTTGTTGGAATGACCGATTGAAAACCGTCCCCAAGAATGAAGTCCATGAACTGGGCAGCAAGGTCGGGTTGCGGCGCGTTCTTCAGCATCGCGGCGACTTCGACCTGCATGTAGTGGCCCTCGGAAAAGGCAGCAGCACGGTATTTTTCCGTCTCCTCAACAATGATGTGATAGGCAGGTGAGGTCGAGTATGACAGCACCATGTCGGCTTCACCTTCCTGGAACATCGAGTAGGAATCCCACCAGCCCTTGGTCACGGTAACAATTTTTGGCTCCAGCTTCGCCCAGGCCGCTGGCGCATCATCGCCATATACGGATTTCACCCACAGCAGCAGGCCCAGACCCGGTGTTGCTGTCCGCGGGTCCTGGATGACAATGCGCAGATCATCTGGCGCATCGATCAGCGCTTGCATGGATGTCGGCACGTCAGACAGTGTTTCGCTGTTATAGACAAACGAGAAATATCCCCAGTCAAAGGGAACAAACACATCGTCATTGAAGTCAACGGGAAGGGCTGTTCTGCCTGTCATATCAACGCCGTGCGGTGCAAGAAGGCCGGTTTTGCGCGCTGTTGCCATCAGGTTGGTGTCCAGACCCAGAACAATATCAGCTGGCGAAGACGCGCCTTCAAGCTGAACCCGGCCCAGAATGCCGATTGAGCTGTCCAGCGCGACGAAATTTACGTCGCACGCGCATTCAGCCTCAAACGCTGTCTCAATGGCCGGCCCGGGGCCCCATTCGGATGCGAATGATTCATAGGTATAGACCGTCAGAACAGGTTGCGCCGCCATCGCGACAGTGGCGCTGGCAATGAATGTCATGGTTGTTGTTGCTGTCAGCAAGTTTCGAATGCGCATAAAAACCTCCAATGCGGCTTTGATAGCCATATTGGGCGGTAGGGAAAATGCTGGTTGTCATTGGGTAGCCATAACATATGTCAGGCTGACCAGATGACCGCTTTCCTCCGCCAGTATGACCTGGTTCAGGTTCCATGGGTTTTTCTCAGCCCCGTCGGTTGACGGGACACCCCAAGCGATAATCCGACTATAGGGAATGCGGTCGCGCATTCAAAGTGTTGATTTCAGCGTCGTGACGGCGACCTTGGTGATGATGGCTACAGCGATGGTGTCTTTCGGTATAAGTGTCAGAAGGCAGAGACCATAGGGAGACGCCCAACGCCAGCGCAAACATCCGTTATAAATCTGTTTGTCGCATAATGTATATTATGAAAAAACAGCCGTGACGACCGAAACTCCAGATGCCACGCGATATGTAGCGCTATTGTAACTTGTTATCGACGCCAGATCTTCATTACCTTCCATCGGCACAGGTATGATCATCGACTCGGCTGGCGCTGGTGCCACACCCAGATTGGTCCAGTCTGATGATCCGTTCTGCGACACGCTCATAGTAAAGTTTTCGTCTAATGTCAGACCTGTAATCGCGAATGTTGCCACATTGGATGTGCAAGTAACAGATATCGAAACACTTGCCTGTGCGACACTTGCAGACACCAGCACACTGGCAAATAGACTGCTGGCAAACGCAAACAGACTGATGGCCAAACCTCGCATTGGATACTCCTCTTTCCTCTAAGATTATCGTTATTTATTGGCAGCTTGTGGGCACGTTCTTGCAAAGATAGGTGAAGTTCTCGCTACGAGAACGATTGTCGCATCGCGCCTGATTGTTGTTGCGATACTGAAAGCCTTTGATGTTGTTTGCGGCGGTCTGATGGAAATCATTGGAACATTGCGGCTTGGTTGTTGATAAGGACGAACCTGTATAGGCGTCTGCATCACCATTGGCGGCGCGGAAGATGACGCGCGTGCCATTCGGGATGATTGTGCCGTGTGCTGTATTCGCCTCGCGGATATCGGAATGTGTGCCAAGTGTGCCACCTTGTGATGAACAGCTGGATGCAGCGCCCGCCAGAGGATTGAATGGATTGCCCCAGCAGCGGTACTGCGCTGGCCCGCGGGGTTACAATTTCGCAGCTGACGTTCAATCAGAATACGCTGCTGAATGCGGCGCGCCCTAAAATGACCACGCGTCTTGTCAACAGTGACGGCGCAGCGTCTGGCAAGAT
>JADHLH010000052.1 GCA_016780765.1 Alphaproteobacteria bacterium
CTATAGCAAACTGGCTCAGCCGTCCGGATCAGGCAGGCCCTTGATCTTGTCACCGATCTTGTCGCCGGCCTTGCGCGTCAACTCGCCCGCGCGGCGACTGGCCTTCATCAAACCAGGGCGCGCCTTGTCCACCGCCTTGCCAGCAGCCTCACCCGCTTTGCGCTGCACCTGCGGATTGCGGGCGGCGGCAAAGAGAGCTTTTACAATCAGGCGCCTTATCAGCATGAAATGACCTCGCACTGGCGAAAACTGCATCTGGTGACGGGTAACAGGCTGTATCGGTGAACAGACATGGTGATGCGACAGTCCAAACCCGGTGAATTCATCATAACCGAGGCGAAAAGACCATAAAACCCTGACGATGTCACACCTCAAGGTCTGGTATTTTGCCCCCCCTGATGCTACAACCTCTGGCGTTCAGTGACAAAGGAAACCACCCGCATGATCCCGCGATATTCCCGGCCGGAGATGACGTCAATCTGGTCCGAGGACAGCAAGTTTCAGATATGGTTTGAGATTGAGGCACATGCCTGTGATGCACAGGCAAAACTGGGCGTCATACCCGCCGAAGCCGCTGCCGCCGTGTGGCAACGTGGTGCGTTCGAAATTGACCGTATCAACGAGATTGAGCGCGAGACAAAGCATGATGTCATCGCCTTTCTGACCAACCTTGCCGAACATGTCGGCGAAGAAGCCCGCTTCGTGCATCAGGGCATGACGTCATCTGATGTTCTGGATACCACCCTTTCCGTGCAGATGGCGCGGGCCAGCGATCTGATGCTGACCGGCATCGACCGGTTGCTTGCCGCCCTGAAACTGCGCGCCGAGGAACATCGCTATACGCCCACCATAGGACGCAGCCATGGCATTCATGCAGAGCCAACAACTTTTGGCCTGAAGCTGGCTACCTTTTACGCCGAATTTGCCCGCTGCCGTTCACGCCTTGAGATGGCGCGCACCGAGATTGCCACCTGCGCCATTTCAGGTGCAGTTGGCACCTTTGCGCATATTGACCCATCGGTAGAAGCGCATGTGGCTGAACAAATGGGGCTGATCCCGGAACCGGTGTCAACGCAGGTAATTCCGCGCGACCGCCACGCCATGTTCTTTGCCACGCTTGGGGTCATCGCCAGCTCGGTTGAACGGCTTGCCACCGAAATCCGCCATCTTCAACGCACCGAACTGGGGGAAGCGGAAGAATTTTTCTCTGCCGGGCAAAAAGGCTCATCCGCCATGCCGCACAAGCGCAATCCGGTGCTGACAGAAAATCTGACTGGCCTTGCCCGTATCGTGCGGGCCGCCGTCACGCCAGCTCTGGAAAATGTGGTGCTTTGGCATGAACGTGACATTTCACATTCATCGGTTGAGCGTGTGTTTGGCCCCGATGCCACCATCGCTCTGGATTTCGCATTGCAGCGTCTTGCCGATGTTGTTGAGGCGCTGGTGATCTATCCGGAGTCCATGCAGGCCAATCTCGACCAGCTTGGCGGCCTTGTTCACTCGCAGCAGCTTCTTCTGGCGCTGACGCAAGCCGGGGTCAGCCGCGAGGCCGCTTACAGCATGGTACAGCGCAATGCCATGGAAAGCTGGAAAACAGGCGCCAGCTATCGCGATCTGTTGAAGAATGACGCCGAGGTTGTCAGCAATCTTGGCGAAGATGGCATCGATGCGCTGTTCGATCTTGACCAGCATTTCCGCCATGTTGACACGATTTTCGCCCGTGTGTTTGACGACACGCCAAAGGGATGACCGGTATGGAACGCACGGCGCTTTATGAAGGCAAGGCCAAGATCATCTATGAGGGACCAGATGCGGACACGCTCGTCCAGTATTTCAAGGATGATGCAACCGCCTTCAACGCGCAGAAAAAAGACGTCATCTCCGGCAAGGGACTGCTGAACAATCTGATCAGCGAGCATATTATGGGGGCGCTTGCCAAGGCCGGCATCACGACACATTTCATCCGCCGCCTTAATGCGCGCGAGCAGCTCATCCGCCGCCTCGATATCGTGCCTGTTGAGGTGGTTGTAAGGAATGTGGCGGCCGGTTCCATCTGTCCGCGTCTGGGACTGACCGAAGGGGCCGACCTGCCGTCAACGCTGGTCGAGTTCTGCCTGAAGGATGATGCGCTTGGCGACCCGATCATTGCCAAAGAGCATATCCTGACTTTTGGCTGGGCCAGCGCCGCGGAATTTGACCGTATCGTTGCCGAAACGCACAGGATCAACAAACTGCTGCAGGATCTGTTTGCCACCATTGATATTCGCCTGATCGACTTCAAGCTGGAATTTGGCCGGGCCAGCGACGGCAGCGTGATTCTGGCTGACGAAATCAGCCCCGACAATTGCCGCTTGTGGCAGGTCGGGAGCGATGAAAAGATGGACAAGGACAGATTCCGGCGCGATCTGGGCGGCCTGACCGAAGCCTATGCCGAAATTGCGCGGCGACTTGGCATCGATCTGCCGGAGGATATCTCTTCGGGCAGTGCTGAACACACCACCTGATGCCGCACTGGCAACATTCACCAATCTGATTGGGACAGACACATGCAGATTATTGTCAATATTTCTCTCAAGCACGGGGTTCTGGACCCGCAAGGGCGTGCCATAGGACGGTCGCTGACCGATCTGGGGTTTGATGAAGTGTCTGATGTGCGCGTTGGAAAGCGCATCCTGCTGGAGATTGACGAAAGCGACGAGGCGCGGGCCCGCCAGCGGGTGGCCCGCATGTGTGAGACCCTGCTCGCCAACACCGTGATCGAGGATTACGAGATCGAGATCACCGAAGGAGAGAGCGAATGAGCCTGAGCGGTTTGCGTGTGGCCGTAATCGTCTTTCCCGGGTCGAATTGCGATCGCGACATGATGGTCGCTATCGAGCAGTTGGCCGGCCGCCGCCCGTCTCTGGTGTGGCACAAGGAAACAACGCTGGACCCGGTCGATCTGGCGATCATTCCGGGCGGCTTTTCCTATGGTGATTATCTGCGCTGCGGGGCATTGGCAGCGCGGGCCCCCATTATGGAATCAGTGCTGGACCATGCGGCACGCGGCGGCGCTGTGATGGGGATTTGCAACGGCTTTCAAATCCTGCTTGAAACAGGGCTTCTGCCGGGTGTGCTGGTAGAAAATGCCGGTCTGAAATATGTCTGCCGCAACACCTCTGTCGAGGTGGTTGAAGGCACCGCGTCGCCCTTTACCGAGGGGCTGTCGCCCGGCCAGCGCATGATCATTCCGGTGGCACATAATGAGGGCAACTATTTTGCCAGCGATGATGATCTGCAGCGACTGGAGGATAATGGCCAGGTTGCCTTTCGTTACACCGAAAGCGATATCATCGGCCCGGCCAACCCGAACGGCGCGGCACGCAACATCGCCGGCATCCTGTCGGCCAATGGCCGGGTTCTGGGCATGATGCCGCATCCCGAACGCGCCATGTCTCCGGCGCTGGGCAGCGTTGACGGCGCTACCATGCTGAACGCCACGCTGCAGGCACTAGCAGCATGACACAGACTTCAGGCAAGCCAATGAATGATGCTGAGATGGATTTTGAGATGGCCGCCTCCATGGGGTTGTCGCGCGCCGAGTGGGACCTGATCCTTGATCGTCTGCAGCGCGCGCCGAACCTGTGCGAGCTGGGTATCTTTTCGGCAATGTGGTCGGAACATTGTTCTTACAAATCCTCAAAGCGGTGGCTTAAAACCCTGCCGGTGGATGGACCACAGGTGATTGAAGGACCTGGCGAAAATGCCGGTGCAGTGGATATCGGCGATGGCCTTGCGGCCATTTTCAAGATCGAAAGCCACAATCATCCCTCCTTCATTGAACCCTATCAGGGGGCGGCAACCGGCGTCGGCGGCATTCTGCGCGATGTGTTCACCATGGGTGCGCGCCCGGTCGCCTTGCTGAATGCGTTGCGGTTTGGCGCGCCCGATCACGAAAAGACACGCCATCTGCTGGGCGGTGTGGTGTCAGGCATTGGCGGTTACGGCAATTGCATCGGCATTCCCACCATTGGCGGCGAGGTGAATTTCGATCCGTCCTATAACGGCAATATACTGGTCAATGCCATGGCCATCGGCCTTGCCAACAGTGACCGGATTTTCCGGTCTGCCGCCACCGGCCCGGGCAATCCGGTGATTTATGTTGGGGCAAAAACCGGCCGTGACGGCATTCATGGCGCGACCATGGCATCTGCCGAGTTCTCTGACGAGACAGAGTCAAAGCGCCCGACAGTACAGGTCGGTGATCCTTTTACCGGCAAGCTGTTGATGGAGGCCTGTCTTGAACTGATGGCATCGGATTCAGTTCTGGCGATTCAGGATATGGGCGCGGCCGGTCTGACATCTTCCTCGGTCGAAATGGCCTCAAAGGGCGGCCTTGGCATGGAGATGGACCTTGATCTGGTTCCAGCCCGCGAAGAGGCGATGAGCGCCTATGAGCTGATGCTGTCCGAAAGTCAGGAACGCATGCTGATGGTGCTGAAGCCGGAAGCCACCGATATTGCGCGACAGATTTTCGACAAGTGGGATCTCGACTTCATGCCGATCGGCAAGGTGACCGAGACCGGCAGGCTCGTGCTGCTGAAAGATGGCGGCGTGGCCTGCGACATCCCGCTCGACCCGCTGGTTGATGATGCACCGGAATATGACCGCCCCCAGGCAGATGTGCCGTCCCGCCCGATACTGCAAAGCGACAGCATAACCAGCGGCGCCGGCATCGCCCCGATACTGCGCCAGATGCTGGCAAGTGCCGACCTGGGCAGCCGTCGCTGGGTTTATGAGCAATATGACAGCCAGGTGATGGCTGATACCATCGCCGGGCCCGGCGGGGATGCTGGGCTCATTCGCATTCACGGCACGAACCGCGGGCTTGCGGCCAGCACCGACTGCACACCGCGCTATGTCGAGGCTGATCCGCATACTGGCGGGGCACAGGCTGTTGCCGAGGCGTGGCGCAACCTGTCGGCCATTGGCGCGCGCGGTCTTGCGATCACCAACAACCTGAATTTCGGAAACCCAGAAAAGCCCGATATCATGGCGCAGGTGGCACAATCTGTCCTTGGCATGGGGGATGCGGCACGGGCGCTTGATACGCCTGTCGTATCAGGCAATGTGTCGTTGTATAACGAGACCGATGGCAATGCCATTCTGCCCTGCCCGGTTGTTGGCATGGTCGGTACCATTGATGACATCGACAAGGCGGTTGGCAATGGTCTGCCGCATGCCGGCCTGTCACTTGTCGTTATCGGGCAGGGTCAAACCTGTGATGATGGCTGGCTGGGTGTCAGCCTCTATGCGCGGATGCTGGCCGATGGACCGGACGCCGCACCGCCACCTGTCGACCTGGATGCTGAACACCGTCACGGCCTTTTTGTCCAGTCGCTGATTGCCGACGGCCATGTCGTTGCGGCCCATGACATCAGTGATGGCGGACTGGCGGTGGCACTGGCTGAAATGTGTATTGCCGGACGCACCGGTGCCAGCATCACCTCGCCGGCAAGTGGCAACCTGCATGGCTGGGCCTTTGGTGAAGATCAGGGGCGCTATATCCTGGCTGTAAAGGATGGGGATGCCGTAATGGCCGCTGCCGCTGCGCAGGGCCTTCCTGCCAGCCTGATCGGCACAAGTATCGACAGCGGCGAATTGCAATTCGGTGGCAGCGATGTCATATCTGTTGAAGAGATGGAACATCTTGTCGAGACGACCATTCCGGCCCTGATGTCAGGGACGGGTCATACCGAGGGCTGACACCATGCCGATGCAGGCTGCCGATATCGAAACGCTGATCAAGGACGCATTCCCCGATGCCACAGTGGTGATAGAGGACTTGCGCGGTGACGGTGATCATTATGCCTGCCGGGTAGTCTCGTCTGCCTTTGCCGGCAAGAGCCGTGTTCAGCAGCACCAGATGGTTTACAAGGCACTTGGCGGGCGCATGGGCGGTGAATTGCACGCGCTGGCGCTGCAGACATCTGCCCCGCCGGCTGGCTGAAGACTGGCTGGCTGAAGACTGGCTGGGTTCGAATATCACATATGCCGGGCAAGATGCCCGGTGAGACCGATTTACTGAGGAGATTTGACATGCTTGATGACGCCACCAAGGAACGCATCGAACAGGATATCAAGAGCGATGATGTAGTCCTCTACATGAAAGGCACACCTGTCTTCCCGCAATGCGGTTTTTCGGCAGCGGTTGTTGGCGTGTTGACACATCTGAATGTTCCGTTCCGCGGAATAAACGTTCTTGAGGACGACAGCGTGCGTGAAGGAATAAAGTCCTTCTCCGACTGGCCAACCATCCCGCAGCTTTATGTGAAGGGTGAGTTTGTTGGCGGCTGCGACATTGTACGTGAAATGTACGAGACGGGTGAACTGACCGAGATGTTCCAGACACGCGGCATCGACGCGCAACCCGCCTGATCATAAACCGGGCTTACCTGCCACAAACAGCCATGCGTCGCTGGTGCCTGTATGACGCGCCAGCGCATGACGCATTTGGCCTGACTCATTTGGCCTGACTCACTTGGCGAAGTGGAGGCCGCTTAGTGGTGGCATCATGACGTGGTGCCGTCACTTTCCTTATGGCCACTTTCCTTATCGCCACTATCATCACCGCCGGGATCATGCATGCTTTCATCAAACATGCTGGCATCCGGCTGACTGTCCACCGCCGCACTGGCATCAAATGTACGATGCGCCACCACCTCTGCCACGCGGATGTGATACCAGCTATAGAATTCCTGCCGTCCCATTTGCTGCGCGGCCAGATGCTCCACATCGATCCGCCATGCGCGGATCGCCGCGCGATCTCGCCAATAGGACACGGTAATACCGATCCCGTCCTCGCCGCGCACTGATTCCAGCCCCAGAAAACCCGGCTGCTGCTGTGCCAGCTCCACCATGCGCTCTGATGTCAGGCTATACATATCCTCATCCGAGAGGGTGCGCTGCGCGGTAAAAATCACCGAAAAATAGCGCGCGGGCCAGCCTGCCTTGGATGGGGCCTGAATGTCATCATTCTGATCGTCGGTCTTCATGCTACAGTCTTAACGCAGCACAAGCACTTATCTCCACCGAAAAAATGCATCGCACCCGCAGGCACCACATCAGATCGCACCAGTCCCAGCCGGACGCGATGCCGCCGCCAGCGCCAGCAAGCCGGTCATGCAACCAGACAAATGATATCGCCTCAAAACATTACCCGCATCTAGGTTTGGTTTTCAGACAATCTGCGTGAGGTGCCTCCAAAAAGGCACCCGGGGGCGACATGGTCAAAAATGACATCACAAAGGGCATGATTGCCATCAGCATGGCAGCTTTTCTTTTTGGAGCAGCCGGCGCGCTCGCCAAAATTCTCTTCAAAGCCGACATATCCCCCATTGACCTGACAGCAATCCGCGCCATTGTGGCCTGCGCGCTGTTTGCGTTGTTTCTGATGATCACGTCGCGTCAGGCCTTGCGGCTGACCAGAGATGCCATGCCATTGCTTCTGGCCTCGGGCATTGCCTTTACCGCGGTCAATATCAGCTTCTATCTTGCGATCAGCAAGATCAACGTGGCCGCTGCGATCACGCTTGAATACACCGCACCGCTATTTGTCCTGATATTGTCAGTGCTGCTCCACAAACGCAGGTTAAGCTGGCGGGACGTCAGCACGGTCGGGGTCGCGATCATCGGCTGTTTTCTTCTGACCGGCACATCAACATCGCTCTTCAGCTTGTCGTCGGGCGTGTTGTGGGGATTGTTCTGCGGCTTCAGCTTTGGTGTGGCCAACATGATCGGCAATGCATGCAGCGCGCGGGGCATCACGCCGACATGCGTGACATTTTACTCATTCCTTGTCAGCGCACTCATCTGGATGCCAGCGCTGCCCTTCCTGTCGGTGTGGCAGATCCAGACTGATCTTGAGATCCTGTCGCTGATCGGCTTCATCACTGTCGTGGCGACAATAATCCCGTATTGGTTGCTGATGTATGGATTGCGCCATGTCGACGCTCTGCCGGCCACAATTGTTGGCATGCTTGACCCGGTTGCAGCTGGTCTGCTGGCCTTCATCCTGATCGGTGAAACGCTGACAGGCGGGCATATCACCGGCATCGCCCTGATCCTGCTTGCGATCTTGTTTCTGACCAGATCGCAGGGGCAAGAACCATGACATAAAAAAGGCGGCCCGAAGGCCGCCTTTCCGTAGATCGTAATCCGCGTTAGCGCGAATAATATTCGACAACCAGATTTGGTTCCATCTGCACCGGATAGGGCACTTCATCAAGGCCTGGGATGCGGACAAATTTGGCAGAGAACTTGTTGTGATCTGCATCGACATATTCGGGCACATCGCGTTCAACTGATCCTATCGCCTCAAGCACGGCGGGAATGTTTCTGGCTTTTTCTTTCAGCGCAATCTCGTCACCCGGGCGCAACAGAACTGATGCAATATTGCAGCGCTTGCCATTCAGCAGCACATGGCCGTGATTGATGATCTGGCGCGCCGCAAAAACAGTCGGCACCATTTTCGAGCGATAAAGAACCGCATCAAGGCGGGTTTCCAGAATACCGACAAGGTTCTGGCCCGTATCGCCCTTCAGGCGTGTCGCCTTCTGGTAATATTTCTTGAACTGCTTCTCGCCAATATTTCCGTAATAGCCCTTCAGCTTCTGCTTGGCCATCAGCTGCACACCGAAGTCAGTCGGCTTCTTGCGGCGCTGGCCATGCTGGCCTGGACCATATTCACGTGAATTGAGGGGAGATTTCGGACGACCCCACAGGTTTACACCCAGACGGCGGTCAATCTTGTGCTTGGCGGAGTGCCGCTTGTGGTCAGACTTTGCCATAGATGGCTCCTAACATGTCTGCAGATACGCCAAAGGCGTGATCTTTTGTGGCCCGGTAGGGTTCTGGCCTTGCGGCTGAACCGGCATCACACCCCGCTGGTGCAATCCACGTTCCCGGGAATGGACGAAACCTATGCATCAGCGGCGAGTCTGTCAACCGGATTTGTTGCGATTGCGGGTCTTGGTCAGTGCCTGAATGACCCCGTGCAGGGTGCTGATCTCCTGGCTGGAAGGTGCGGCCCGTGCAAACAGCGCGCGCAAGTTGCGTTTTACCGCAGGCGCCATCTCTGGCGAGATGAAAAACCCGCCCGCATCCAGCTCCGCCTCAAGACGCTGATGAAACCTGTCACGCTCCTGAATGCTGGCCGGCGCATCTCGGCGAGGCTCACGGGCGGGATCACGGCGGGACGTGCTTGTTGTATCACGGTCAGCATCCTGCCGGGTCAGCCCGTTATCATCTGTCGCGGCCAGCGCGGCCACTCGCCATTCCCAGGCCATCAGCAGCACTGCCTGCGCCAGATTGAGTGATGGATACTCCGGGTTCAGCGGCGCGGTCACGAGGCAGTCTGCAAGCGCGACTTCATCATTATCCAGCCCCGATGCCTCTGGCCCGAACATCAAACCGCTGCGCCCGCCATGACCCAGAATCTCGGAACTTGTCTGGCGCGGGTCGGCATAGCGGACTGGCAGATCACGGCGACGCGCTGACAAAGCTGCCAGAAACCCGATATCATGCGCAGCATCGCCGACACTACTGTAGACTGTGGCGTTCTCGATAATATCAGCCCCGGTTGCCGCCATCGGCACTGCAGCCGGATTCGGCCAGCCATCGCGCGGGGCCACCAAACGCAAATCATACAGCCCGCAATTCATCATCGCGCGCGCCGCGGCACCGATATTCTCGCCAAGCTGCGGTCTTACAAGAATGATAACCGGAGGGGCCGTATTCGCCATCGCCTCAGGCTGCGACAGGACCGGCAATCCCGTCCCGTTGCAGCTTCCAGATCATGCCGTCACCCAGCGCCACAACCGAGGCATCGATAATATTTGTCGACAGGCCGACAGTGCGCCATGTGGTGCCGTCAGGGGTCCGGAATTCAATCATCACGCGGGTGATGGCACCGGTGCCGGACTGGCCATCGCGCGCATCAAGAATACGCACCTTGTAATCAACCAGCTCCACCTCCTCAAGCGAGGGGTAGGCTGTTGAAAGCGACTTTCTGATCGCCGTGTCGACCGCATTGACCGGACCATTGCCGAGCGCCACCTCGTGATAAATCACATTGCCGACAGTAATGGTGGCCGTGGCCTCTGATTCCACAATCAGCTGCCCGCGCGCGTTGAAACGGCGCTCATCCATCACGCGAAACCGCCCGATGGTGAAATATTCCGGCACCTCGCCAAGCGCGCGGCGCGCCAGTAATTCAAAGCTGGCCTCGGCAGAATCAAAGGCCCAGCCCTCAAATTCACGTTCCTTGACCTGCGCAATCAGCTTGTCCAGGCGGCTGTCACTGGCATCAATTTCGATCCCGAATTCGGCAAAGCGCGCCATCATATTGGATTTGCCAGCCTGATCAGACACCAGATACTGGCGCGCATTCCCCACCTTTTCCGGCGGAATATGTTCATAGGTACGCGGGTCCTTTTGCGCGGCTGAGGCATGCAGTCCGCCCTTATGAGCAAAAGCTGCCTCACCAACATAAGGAGCCTGCATGTTTGGTGCCCGGTTCAACCTGTCATCAAGCAACCGGGACAGCGTCATCAGGCGTGGCAGATTTTCTTCGGGGATGTTTGTGACATACCCCATTTTCAGCATCAGTGTCGGGATGATCGAAATCAGATCGGCATTGCCACACCGTTCACCAATGCCATTGACAGTCCCCTGAATCTGGCGCGCGCCCGCTTTTACCGCCGCCAGCGAATTCGCCACCGCCAAACCGGCATCATTATGTGTATGAATGCCAATGTGCGCATCAGGCAGCGCGCTGCGAACAGCGCTGACCGTTTCAAAAACCTCATCCGGCAGGGTGCCGCCATTGGTATCGCACAAAACAATCCACGCCGCACCACCTTCATGCGCGGCCCGTGCGCAGGCAATCGCATAGTCCGGATTGTTCTTGTAACCGTCAAAGAAGTGCTCGCAATCGAACATCGATTCACGGCCCCGGTCGCGCGCCGCTGCCACCGACTGGCGGATCATTTCCAGATTTTCATCCAATGACGTCTTCAGCGCCGTTTCAACGTGAAAATCCCATGTTTTGCCAACAAGACATGTGGCGGGCACACGGGCATCCAGAACCGCGCTCAACCCCGGGTCATTGGCAGCACTGCGGCCGCCCCGGCGGGTCATTCCGAAGGCCACCAGACTGGCATTTTTCAGCTGTGGTGGATCACCAAAAAAGGCGTCATCAGTCGGGTTGGCACCTGGCCACCCGCCTTCAACATAATCAATGCCGATCTCGTCAAGCGCGTTGGCAATGGCGATCTTGTCCGCGTGTGAGAAATCAACGCCCCGCGTCTGTCCACCATCACGCAGCGTTGTATCAAACAACCAGATTCTGTTGTCTTCGGTCATGGACCACTCCCCCGCCTGATTGCCTGCCTGCTCGTTTGTTAATTTGCCTCAACTACAGCGTCCGTTCGGCAGTGCCTGTTGGCGATGCTACCCTGTTGGCTTAACAAAAATGATGCCAGCTGGCTAGCTTCGCCGCCAGATTGTCCCGTCAGGGCCATCCTCCAGCAGAATACCTCTGGCTGCCAGGTCATCCCGAATGGCATCAGCGGTGGCAAAGTCACGCGCCGCCCGGGCCGCATTTCGGGCTTCGATCCGGGCTTCGATCTCCATCTTGGTCTCCAGCTTGATCGCAGCGTCATCATCGCCACCCGCTGCCGTTTCAGCCTCTTCGCCGCGGGCCCATTCATCAGCGCTGCCTTCCAGCAAACCAAGTAAAACGGCACTCGACTTCAGCGCAACAGCCGCCGCATCATCGCCCTTGTTGGCCGCACCGGCCAGCTGATGCAGCCGGGCCATGGCAGCCGGTGTATTCAGATCATCAGACAAGGCGTCCAGAAACACCGCGTCAACAGCATCAACATCTGCTGACACATTGCCGACCGCGCGATACAGCCGATCCAGAACATTGCGGGATTCGGCAAACGCATCCTCACCAAGCGATACAGGGGCCCGGTAATGTGCCGCCAGCAGAGCCGCCCGCACTGTCTCGCCACGATGTGCGGTGATGGCCTCATGCGCACGGATCATATTGCCCAGCGACTTTGACATCTTCTCATCACCCATGGTCACAAAGCCGTTATGCATCCACACACGCGCCATGATTTCGGTGTCATGGGCGCAGCAAGACTGGGCCATTTCATTTTCATGGTGCGGAAAGACCAGATCCAGCCCGCCAGCATGAATATCAAACGTATCACCAAGGTAATGCTTTGCCATGGCCGAACATTCGATATGCCAGCCCGGACGCCCTTTGCTTCTGTCAAACGGGTTATCCCAGCCCGGCTGGTCATCATTGCTTGGTTTCCACAAGACAAAGTCCGCCGCATCGCGCTTGTACGGGGCCACCTCGACCCGCGCACCGGCAATCATGTCATCCATACTGCGACGCGACAGCTTGCCATAGCTCGGCATGGTGGCGACGCTGAACAGCACATGCCCCTCAGCCACATAGGCATGGCCTTTTTCGATCAGCAGCGTGATCATGGCAATCATCTCGTCAATGAAGGCGGTGGCACGCGGCTCATGGTCAGGCGGCAACGCCCCTAATGCGGCTATATCGCGGTGAAAGCAGGCGATCGTATCGTCACACAGCTTCCCGATATCAATATCGCTTTCAGCGGCACGGGTGATGATCTTGTCATCAACATCGGTGATGTTGCGCACATAGGTCACCTGCGGATAGTGATGACGCAGCAGACGCACCAGCACGTCAAATACGACAATCGGCCGCGCATTGCCGACATGAATGCGGTCATAGACCGTTGGCCCGCAGGCATAGACGCGCACATTCTCTGCATCCAGCGGGACAAACGGCTCTTTCTCGCGCGTTAGCGTATTATACAGGGTAATATCAGTCATGCCGTGTTGCCGCGCAGACGTTCGATCACGCGCGCCCGCCCCATGAATGACAGTAATGGTGCGATCTCCGGCCCCTTTTGACGGCCAGTCAGGGCCAGACGCAATGGCATGAACAACCCGCGCCCCTTGACTCCCGTTTGCGCCGCAACGGCACGTGTCCAGTCGCCCCAGATATCAGCTGGCAAGTCACCTTCAGGCAGCAGGTCTGCAGCGGCATTGGTGACAGCTTGTGCCTCTGCCTCGATAACCGGGGTGACCGGCGCGGTGCATACCGACCACCAGTCAGCGGCCTCGGCAACCGTTCCCAGATTGTCACGTACCGCCTGCCAGAACGGCGCACCGCCGCCAACACCGGCAGCCACAAGGTCTGTCTCTACAGCGGCAAAATCCAGCTGCTGAATCACCCGCGCGTTAATCTGCGCCAGTTCCGCCGGATCAAACTTTGCCGTTGCCCGGCCAAAACGGGACAGATCAAATCCGTCGACAATGTCGCCAAGCACTGGTTGCGGCACAACGGGATCCGCCGTACCGATCCGGGCCAACAGGCTGGCGATGGCAGCTGGCTGCATACCTTCATCACGCAGCTGGCCGATAGACAGGCTGCCAAGGCGTTTTGACAGCCCCTCTCCATCCGCGCCCGCCAACAGTGCCACATGTCCCATTTCCGGCGCGCGCGCGCCCAGCGCTTTAAACAGCTGGATCTGCGCAGCCGAATTGGTGACATGGTCCTCGCCGCGAATGATATGCGTGATGGCATGATCGATATCATCGACCACCGACGCCATGGTGTAGATCACCCGCCCGTCCTCACGAAACAGCACCGGATCAGACAGGCTGGACATGTGATAGGCCACGTCGCCGCGCACCATGTCATGCCACGCAACTTCAGCGTCATTCAGCAAAAAGCGAAAATGCGGACGCCGGCCTTCGGCCTCGAAGGCTGCTTTCTGATCATCGTTAAGCTTCAGCGCGGCACGGTCATAGACCGGCGGGCGGCCAGCAGACAATTGCGCCTTGCGCTTCAGGGCGAGTTCCTCTGGTGTTTCGTAGCAGGCATAGGCACGCCCGTCCGTCAGCAAACGCTGCAAGGCTGCATCATACTGGCCAAGGCGTTCCGACTGGCGGTCCTCGCTATCCTGATGCATCCCCATCCATTCCAGATCAGTCCGGATAGAGGCTTCAAAAGCGGCAGTTGACCGTTCGGTATCGGTATCATCGATCCGCAGCATGAAATTCCCACCCTGGCTGCGGGCAAACAGATAGTTCACCAGCGCGGTGCGCAGATTGCCAACATGCAAATTGCCTGTCGGGCTGGGGGCGAAACGTACCTTGACGTTACTCATTCAGGTGTCCTTTCCAGCCAGCTGCAACGGGTCGAAACCCGACGTCAGCGGTAACCATGTCTCTATCAGATCAAGGATGACGCCATCCTTGTCAAACACCAGCGACTTGATCAACACCATGCTCCCGATTGTCGGCACGAAACAAAACGAACGATCGGCCAACCACAGTTAGTCGGCCAGAGTTAGTCGGCCAGAGTTAGTCGGCCAGAGTTAGTCGGCCAGAATTATTTGGCCGACACTACTTTGTATGAGAATCCTTGACCGCGCTGACGGTCGGATGTGCTTCCATGGCCGCCACAAAACCACGCAGGCGCGGACGTTCTGCCACGACC